>JBEKSK010000383.1:0-9474 GCA_049517155.1 Solirubrobacteraceae bacterium | reverse complement strand
GCTCTGGCCGGAAAGTTTTTGCTGGCGGCTGAGCGTTGTAAGGCGGCAGCTGTCGCGGCTGAGAAAAAAGACGATGCAGAGCTTTCATCGTGGCTCATGTACCATGCGGCGTCGTTGTGGGCGCAGCAGAGAAGATGGAAAGAGGCAGATGACGGCTATGCGAAAGCCATCCAACTGACGCCCGAAGGAAGCAGCTCCTTCAATGCACTACTGCTACGAGAATGGGCGTCCACTTTTCGGCAAAGGCACGATTGGATGGGTGCCGAGGCTTACTTCAAGAAATCCATCCAGCTAAGTCAGAGTCGGGGGTCTAAACTCACAGCCGCAGCCGTCCTCGATGATCTCGGAATGTTGTTCTGGATGCGCAGTGATCTTAAGACGGCGGAGGAGTATTGCCGCCAGGCACTCGAGATTCGGGCCCTGTTATCGGCCGGAAGTCTTGCGCACGCGCGGAGCCTTACCAGCGTCGGTACGGTGGTTAGGTACCCCCGAGGAAGCGGTCTTCAGGTTGGCGAGTCGTACTACGAGCAGGCCCTAGCCATCGAGGAGACGCGTGCGCCCGAAGGTCTCGATGCCGCCTTGACGTTGGAAAATCTGGGTATCGTAGCATGGCAAACGGGAAATCTCGTCAAAGCGCAAAAGTACCTTCATCGCGCTCTGGATATTCAAGAGAGATTGTCTCCGGAAAGCCTTGACGTCGCCGGAAGCCTGAACGAGCTCGGAACTGTTGCGGATTTGCAGGGGGATGGGATCAAGGCAAAAAGGTACTTCCGCCATTCCTTGGCAATCCGCCAGAGGAAAGATCCTAGGAGCTGGGCAGTCTCCCAAAGTCTGCACGATCTAGGGCTTTTGGCGCAGGAAAAAGGGGACCTGGCGAAGGCTGAGAGGTATACGCAGCAAGCTTTGGACATTGATCGCGAATTGGCAAAGGACAGCCTTGATGTTGCCGGGGATCTCAACGACCTCTCCTACATCGCGCATGACCGTGGAGACCTCGTCAGGGCGGAGGAGTATGAATATCGCGCCCTGGCCATCGAAGAGAAGGAGGCTCCTGGCGGTCTTTATGTCGCCGAGACGCTTCATGGGCTAGGCGAGCTACTCAGTCAGCAGGGAGATTTTTCCAGGGCGCAAGGTTATTACGAGCAATCGCTGGCGATCCGTGAGAAGTTCGTTCCGGGCAGTGAGGACCATGCGGCTACGCTGGCCGGCCTGGCGCGGGTGCTCTGGAAGGAAGGTAAGCTCGCGCAAGCTGAGAACTTCTATGAGCAAACGCTGGGTGCACTAGCGAGTCAGACCGCGCGACTTGGGGGATCGAAGGAGTTGCGCTCCGTCTTCCGCGCCCGGCACGCGAACTATTATAGGAACTACGTGGACGTGCTGATCGCTGAAGACCGGCCGGATGCCGCCCTGGAGGTAAATGAGCGCTCGCGGGCGAGGATGATGTTGGAAATTATGTCTGCCGCACACGTGGACATTCGCGGCGACGTGGATCCCCGATTGTTAGAAAAGGAGCGGCGTTTACAGGCTGAACTCGCATCCAGGTCCGACGGTCGCATAAGACTCCTGAGTGGCAAACACACCGATCAACAAGAAGCAGTCTTGCAGCAGGAAATTGTCCGGCTTTTGGAGGCGCGCTCGGAAGTCGAAGAGCAAATTCGTGCGTCCAGTCCCCGTTATGCGGCGTTGACCAAGCCGCGGCCCATTACCGCGAAGGAGATCCAGCAACTCCTCGATCCAGACACGGTTTTGCTGGAGTATTCGTTGGGTGACGAAAGAAGTCATATTTGGGTGGTGACTTCGGACTTGGTCGCAAGTTATGAACTGCCCAAACGATCGGAGATCGAAGCAGAGGCGCGATCGGTCTATGACTTATTGATAGCGCCGAACCGCATGAGTAAAGCCGAAATGGAGGGGCAGAGACAGGCCCGTTCGAATCGTGACGACAAGCGTTTTCGATCTGCATCTGAGGCGCTCAGCCGAGCGGTACTGGGCCCGGTGACAGTGCATTTAGGAAACAAACGACTGCTCATTGTCACCGATGGCGCATTGCAATACATTCCGTTCTCGGTTTTGCCGATTCCTTCGTCACTAGAAAAAGGATCCGGTTCGCAGAAGCTGGTTCCGCTGATTACTGAGCACGAAGTCGTCAATGTGCCATCGATGTCGGTACTTGCAGCACTCCGGCGGGAGGAGTTGACTCGTGATCCGGCACCCAAGTCTGTGGCCGTGTTTGCTGATCCGGTTTTTGACAAAGAGGATGCCCGGGTTGGGAGTGGCCCCAGGAGCCAAGCGAATGACGGCCGGCAAGAAAGAGCTCTCCGGTCTTTCTGGAGTTCCGTGCCGGCGTCGCGTTTGTGGAGATCGGTTTCTGACGTCGGATTGCTGGAGCGCCAGAGGACCGGCGTTGATCACGAACTTCACTTGAACCGCTTGTGGTTTACGCGTCTGGAGGCAGATGCGATCCTGTCGGTCACACCTCCGGGGCAGGGGATGAAAGCAATTGATTTCAAGGCAAACCGAACCCTGGCAACTAGCAAAGAGCTGACACAATATCGCATCGTTCACTTTGCCACTCATGGTTTCTTGGACAGCCGGAATCCGGAACTCTCAGGGCTCGTGCTTTCCATGGTTGACGCACGTGGCAGGCCACAAAACGGGTTCCTGGACACTCAAGATATTTACAGCCTTAAGCTGCCAGCCGAGATGGTTGTGTTAAGCGCCTGTGAAACGGGTCTGGGAAAGGAAATTGATGGAGAAGGACTCGTGGGCTTGACCCAGGGTTTCATGTATGCAGGTGCGAGCCGCGTCGTGGCAAGCCTTTGGAGAGTTTCCGACGTTGGCACAGCTCACTTGATGGGAGAGTTTTACAAGGCTATGGAGCGTGAGGGAATGCGGCCCGCTGCGGCGCTGCGCCAAGCTCAGATCGGGATGTGGAAACAGAAGCGTTGGGCTTCTCCCTATTATTGGGCTGGGTTTCAGATCCAGGGAGAGTGGCACTAGGCTGGTTCAATGCAAGCCGCCGCAACAAAAGAAGATGCCGGCGATCTGTTCGAGCGAGGATTTCGACTCGCTTATTTTCTCCTGCCCCACCGCCCTCTCGCTGTTCAGGTGCTCACCGAAGCGATGAACAGGCTCAACGCCCGCTGCCGGCAAGAAAACAAGCGGGCCTACTGGCGCGATAAGTATCTCAAGCGTTGGGGAAGTAAAATCAGCAGAGCCGACGGCGACACTCTGCAGTGGTTGATCTACTTTGCGGCTGAACAATATGAAAAACAGCTAGAGGAACGCGGTGACTTCACCACCGAAGATTTGGTCATTCGCTACGTGAAAAGTCTCATCCAGACCACTTCCGGTATGTCTTCATTTTATGTCGCCGTTGGACTACATCGTCTATTGCACAACTACAGCACTTCGGAGGTACAGCGCATGTACGAACTGATAACTGACCGCTACCTGGGAGGGGATGAGTACCGCCGGGCTAAGCGAATGCTCATGAACAAGCTCTCAGACCGATTCAGTAAGACCCTCAAGACCGCCACGGTTGCCCGCGGGGAGATGCGTTTTGAGCCTGGGGAGGATCAAAGCTGCTGGATCGGCTTGGTCCGTGCGTGTCTTGAGATGTTTATACCGTGGAGTACAAGCTGCCGTTGCATGGTGCCGGCGAATGATGGTTCGGGTTCGGTGCTCGTTCCACGGTTGCTGTCTGGAATTGACGCCGGTGTAAGTCCGGATAGCGTCGAAATGAACCGATGCCATGCGTTGATCGACCCCGTTTGTTTTAGTCGCGTCACAAAACTTCTCGCCTTCGATCCGTCCGAGAGCAGACTGGCTCTGCCCAAGTTTCACAAGGTCCCTGGCGGACAGAACAAACCGGCGGGACCGCGCTACCCCACGGGTCTGAGCTCGCACGAAAGGCAGGCAATTCAAGCTCACTTGGGCTCCGAATCATCACGACGCAAAAAAGCACCGCCTCATATCCTCAGGATCGGCGTGGATGGCACCGAGCTAACGAGGCTCGACCCTCGTCAGGAAAGCGAGATGTGCCTTGACCTCAGAAAAGGCGCCAAGCTGATCGAAGTCTGGACCGAGGATACTGACGGTAGTCTTCTCTTAGCGACGCATTTGCTTGCATACTCCCAGGCAGACCGCATTGTGTCTTCAATGGCTCGGATTGAGATCGGCAAGGCGAAACTGGATCTGGTCGTGTCCGCGAATGAAAGCAACGATGGAGAGTGGTCCGCCTCATTGCGTGTGATTTACACAAAACCTTTACCGCGAGTCCGCGGAAGCTGGTTCTCGCCTCCTCTTCCCTCGCTCCAATATGCTGCCATGGCCCTGTTATTAGTCGGGACTGGGTGGATCCTGGGCTCGGCAAAGAACAATCGCGAGCTCACTTCGGAGCGTGCGCGTATGGAGCGGGCGATTGTGGAAGCGAAGGTGTCGTCAGCTCAGTCGACAGAAAGTCTTCGAGCGGGTCAGACAATAGGCGTTGTGACCCAAAGGTTGATTCCTTACGAACTCGGCACCCGTGGAGTGAACTCGTCGGACTCAACCAGAATCTTTATCCCCCCTGGATCGGCGTTGATCAACCTAGAACTTCCAATTTCGACGTCGAACGATCGGACCTACAACGCGGTTCTCAGGTTGTTTCCCGACAGAACGGTAGTTCTGAGCGAGGAAATCCACAGCTCAAAGGGAGATCGAGAACAACTTATTGTGTTCCCAGTGCCAGCCGCCTTGGCTCTGAGAAATCGGGAATACATGGTTGAGTTGAACACGACAAATGCACCCGAGCAGCGAGAGTATCTCGGTACATTCATGTTCAGCGTGATAAAAGAGCAGTAGATGTGAGACGCCCACGTGGCAACAACGTCTTTCTTGACCTTCGCAACATAGTTAGTCTACAGCCAGCAGGGTGCCTGGCCCTAGTTATCAATCAATCGAAAGTCTTACAATCGCCAACTCCGGAACGGAGCCACTTAGTCCGAAACTGCCACGGTTTCCTGGCGGCGTTGGTGAAGAATACCCTCACGTTCTGCGACTAGTTTCCCATCGTTACTCTGGTCCGTGAATGAATGGTCTTCGATTGGAGAATATGAAATGAGAACACTCCGCCTGTTATCCATCTTTATTGTGCTGTGTCTTGCAACTCTAGGCATAGTCCAGTGCGCAGGACAACAAGTGGAGGCCCCAACGCGGATTGGGCATGCCGACAGGTTTGCATCGTCTCCCGCGATGCGTGACCTCTACCCTGATCTTTTCTTCTCGCCCCGCGAGTCGTGGGGGAGGGGCGAGCCCTCTCTGCCACTTCCGCCGTCTTCGCTTTTCTCCATCGGTATCAGTGTCGACGGCATTTCCGGTACGGGTGGCTATAAGACACCGGACCCCAATGGTGCAGCGGGGAGCACCCAGTATGTGGAGTATGTGAACAACCAGTATGAGGTGTTCGATAAAAATGGGAGTGTTGTCCAGGCCGCCACGAATGGCAGCTTGCTGTGGAAAGCCTTGGGAGCTCCTTGCTCCACCGAAGGCAATTCCGATGTGATCGCACAATACGACAAGATGGCCGGCGTATGGCTCATGATGCATCGGGTCGGAAGCGGAACGAATATGGACCCGTATACGGAGTGCTTTGCCATCTCTAAAACCGCAGACGCCACTGGCGCCTGGTACCTCTACTCGTTCGAGCTCGCGGCCTATAACGTGTTTCCGGATTACCCTAAAGTTGGCGTCTGGCCCGACGCCTACTACTATTCGTTCGACAATAATGGGGGTAATGAGTGCGCCCTGCAGCGATCGGTCATGCTGATGGGTGGCTCAAGGCCCGCTTACGTCTGTTTTAACCAGGGCCCGATTACGACGTTACCCTCGGATTTTGACGGCACCACGCTGCCGCCAGCGGGTTCGCCAAACTACTACATAGGATTGGACGCGAACAACAACACCTCCCCGCAATATCTCAAGCTGTTTAAGTTTCATGTCGACTGGACGACGATTACGAACTCCACTCTCACAGGTCCAACGAACTTGAGCGTCACCTCGTTTACCGAGGCCTGTGGAAACGGGCAGGACTGCGTTCCGCAAAAAGGGACAACGGTAAAGGTCGATTCTCTCGGCGATCGGTTAATGTACCGCCTCGCCTACAGAAATATCTCGGGTGTGGAGACGCTGGTCGTAAACCACTCCATCCGAGAAGGAAGTTCTCCAAACTACTACTCGGGTCTTCGGTGGTACGTGATTGAGAATCCCAACGGCACGCCGTCCATCGCTCAATCCGGAACTTTTGCTCCCGACACGAACTTTCGCTGGATGGGAAGCATGGCCATGGACAAGGCCGGCGACATTCTCCTTGGCTATAGCGAGTCTAGCGCCAGCATGTATCCAGGGATTTACGCCACGGGGTGCGCCAGCGGAAACGTGTCATGCACGATGGGCACGGAACAGTTGGTGCAGGCGGGCGGCGGCTACGAGGGTTCTGCGGCTGCCGGGAACTGGGGAGACTATTCGAGCATGAGCGTCGATCCCTCCGACGACTGCACGTTCTGGTACGTCGACGAGTATTACACCAGCGCGAACTCCGGTACCGCCGACTGGAGCACGCATCTGGCTTCGATCAAATTCTCAGGCTGCAGCTAGACGGGGAGTGTTCGCCAAAACACGCCGGATTCCGCGATCACACAGCGTGCAGAAGTCCCCGAGGCTAGTTTTTTTTGCTCGTCCACCGTCGTCTTGAATTTACGCCAATGGCGTAGGAACTCTTGAGAGGAGGGCCTAGGAAATCCATTACAAGCCGTTTTCTGGCCTGCGCGATGATGCTGGCCATATCCGCAGTGCGCGCTATATCGCAACGCACAGCGGAAAAGCCGCATAACTACTGTGAATCAGACGCCGCGGTAAGCCATCATCGGCCAGTCTCGCTCGGACATGGAGCCTGCCCCTAAGAGGCAATCCGGGTATCCGGATTGCCGAAATTGCCGGTCGTCATTCTTGTAAGACGTCAAACCCTTCCACGCGCAGCGTGGACCCAACACAAGGAGGAGAGAACATGATTTCTAGAGATGTGTCCAGAAAAGCCATGTCGCGCGTCAATTTCCAACACCATCACAAATTACAATTCGTTCCCTCTAAAGCAAATTGCCGAAACACATTTGTGCTTTTCCTCTGCGTGTCGTTGTTCTCACCAGTTCTGGCGTTTTCGCAAACCCGCAACCTTGAAATCCTGGTTCCTCCGGGAGTGGTCAATCAGAGCGAATATACGAACAATTTGGGCGCGATGATTAAGGACGCCACCGTCACCGGGGCCACGATCACGGTGTACTGGTCCGACTTCGACTGCGGGAATGCAAACTGTACGGCCAGTGGAACTTCGCACAACAATTACAACTGGAGCATCACGGATGCTGCCTTCCAACCCTGGGAAGGGACCAACAACGGTAAGAAAATCAACATCGTGCTGCAGATGATCAGCAATAGCTTCGACAGCACCTGCGCTTCCACCGGGATTGGCTCTCGCGGAGTTGCCAGCGCCGGCGGATACAGTACCGGCAATTGTGCTATGCCCGCCTGGGTGTGGAATATGCTTGGCAGCAGCAATTACACGGTATGCAACAACAACGGCACAGTCCAGATGTTCGGCAACTACTTCAAGTCGAGTTTCCAGACGGCTTATCAGAACGCGGTCGCCGCTTTGATTGACCACTACGCGAATTCCCTGGCGCAATTCAAGAGCGACTATATCCGCGTCGCTCTTGGGCATGGTGGCGAAATGCTGCCGTCGCCACAGTGGAGCGGCGACTGCCTGAGTCAGTTGGAGACATGGAGTGGAGCGACCAGTCAGTCAACTTTCATCAGCGATTGGATCAGCAACTGGCTCACCCCGATGGCCGACTTTATGGGTGGAAAGAACTTCAACGGCGCCAAGACTCCCATGCAGATCATGGGGTCAATCACGCCCATGGGTACCGATTCGAATTGCACAGGGTGCCAAGTTCCCGATTCGATCGCCCCAGTGTATGTGCTAAACGAAATGGGCTTTGGATCGCAGGGCTTTGAGATCTCCGACGTTGGTTCCGCCAACGGTACGGCGGACTGGGTGTACTTGTTCGGCCAGGAACATGGCAAAGTTCCGTTGGAACTGCAGACGCTGGGCCAATCTTGCCCAGGTGGAGTCGGCGCATGCGATTCCGGGAACATCAATTGCACCGTGAACGGCCACAATTACTCCAACGAGAGCCTCTCCAGTTGCACGGGGGCGTTGCCGACACTGTTGCCGTTCGCCGAGTCAAACTATGCCACCATTCTTGAGATCTACTATCAGGATTGGGACTTGGCGAACGTAGGCAGTTACTGCACTGAGCCTGGCGGCACGACACAATACTGCCACAACGAATCCGACCCTGGAACAGGCGAAACATATGGCCAGATCACCAAGTCGGCGCTCAATGGCTGGGCAAACTGAAAGTTGAGTCAACCGAGACCTGCTCCAATTCAGAGTTAGGTAAGAAATGCACCGGGCTTCCGGACGATTACCCCGGAAGCTCGGGTTCTGTCCCTCATCACTATTCGAAACGCACCCTGATAGGTGCACGACGTGCGGTTTCTAGCTCTACCTCGCAAGGGCTTCCGCTCGGAGGACTGGGATGGGCATATGGCGCTGGCCGATATCAGGAAGCGACCGCCGCTTTCGAAGAAGTTGAGAAGCGCCAGCCCGGATATTTAAGGAGCGCGCCATAGGTTGTCGGCGGATGCGCACGCGTTAGTCGGCTGACTCTCCAGGTCCTCTTGGGGGACATCGCCACTGGCAATTATGGATTTCCTCGCAAACACAACACGGGTGTAGCCGGTCTTGCCACATCCGACCCGGTGGTGGTCGAGGTGGTCGCCTTGTTGGCCATTGTTGCCGGCGGTCGCCGTCCCTGCACGGGTTATGAGTCCTTCAACCTGCTCTTCTGCTTAGCGACTAAGCGCTGAATAAACTTTGGTCCTTCCTTCTTGTAGGCCTGCACGCCCTCAGACAGTAGCATTTCGCACACCTGGGAAATACTCCTTGCTTCACTGTTCGCGATTCCCTGAATCTCATTTTTAAGATCCGGTGAAACTCGAAACGCCAAGAAATCCTTTTTCGTCGTCACAACAAAGACTATAACCGCGCAAGAATCGCGGCTACAAACAAAATTTTGCTTGCATCAAGACATATCGTATGTTATCGTATGTTATCGTAGGTTATCACTGTGATGGTTAATGCCGGAGGCTTTCATGAAAGCAGATCAAAAAGCCGTACCAAATAAAGTCCGTACGAATCAGCCATTACTAGATAACCTTCGGTTTGCCCGGCAGCTGTTGGGCAATCCCCTGCCAACTCGCATGGCTAAGTCGTTGAAGACTTTATCTCAGGACTTCAATTTCTCGTTGAGCAACGACGAAATCCGATTGATTAATCGTTGCTGGTACGTCACGCACACTGGCCTCCTCCGA
>JBEKSK010000382.1:0-4785 GCA_049517155.1 Solirubrobacteraceae bacterium | reverse complement strand
CTACGTCGACTGGGTAGCCACCTACGGTCACGGCTATGTGATCAACATCAGCGCCGGCCTTAACCCGAGCGACGCCCACCTGCATACTGCGGCGTGCCGCACGATTACTGGCCAGCCCGCGCACGGAAACACCTGGACCGGCCCCTACGTCAAGATTTGTTCCACGTCGCTGCCGGCGCTTGACGCGTGGGCACGCGAGCACGCCGGAGTGCCGATTCAGCGCTGCCGCATTTGCCAGCCAACCGGGCCAACGGGCGGGGATAGACCTCACGGCAACGTCAGCGCATAGTTAGGCCGTGGCCGCAGCAGAAGCCCCAGCGCCGCTACACGATGGCTTCGAGCAGCAGGATCGTGAACCACGTCAGGAGCGCGAACGCGCCCAACACGAGTAACGCTCCCGCGGACAAACCTACAAGCGGTACGACCGTTACCGCGCGCGGCCACCATGGTTCAAACGGGCTGCCGAGCGAGTCCTGTCCGTTGCCGCGTCCGAGCCGGCGTAACTTACGGGCCAAATACTGTGCCTGCATGCCAGTCATCCGCCGGGCCTTGACCACTCGGTAGGTCACCAGCGGCGGACGGTAACGGAGGAGACTCACGCCCGCTCCAACTCTGTCAAGTCCCGCATGGTCCGATCCTAGACGGCGTGCCGGCCGGACCGGCTTCGCCTAAGCACCACAACACCAGCCTCCCGTCCTCGCCGCCAGCAAGCGACAGTCGGCAACCGGCACGACAGTTGGTCGTCGGTCCGCTCCCGCTCACGCCCAGCCCCAGGCAGCGTTAGCCGGGTCTGTGCAGGCCGGCGCTGGCGGGGATGACGGGTGCGGCCCGGTGGTGGACCGTGTCGATGATCTCGGCGTTGTCGATGCCTTGGAGGTAGATCGAGGTGATGCCGAGGTTGGCGTGACCGAGTTGGCGTTGGATGACCATGATCGGGACGCCCTCGCGGGCACTCTCCTCGGCGGGGGCGTGGCGCAGCTGGTGTGGCGCGAAGCGACGCCTTACAGCCGCTTGGGCAGCGGTGCGCCGTAGCTGTACGCGAACGGCGTCTTGTGTCCATGGTCGACCGCGGGTCGGGCCGCAGATGATGCAGAAGAGCGCCCCGACGGGCAGCTGTTCGCGGACTTGGAGCCATGGGTCGAGTTGTTCCCAGCCCCAGCTGTCCATGCCGACCTCGCGGCGCTTGCCGCCCTTGCCGCGGCGCACCAGGATCGCCCCACGGCCACGGTCAAGGTCGCTCTCGGCGAGCGCGAGCGCTTCGCTGATCCGCAGCCCGGAGCGCCAGAGCACGACGATCAGGCCGCGCAATCGGTCAGCTGCCGGGCCGTCGCCGGCGGTCCGCATGACCCGGATGATCTCCTCGACCGGCGGCGGATCGGCCGGGTAGCGCTGTCCCTTGTTGCGCGGCGGACGACCAACGTGGTACCCCGGCATGGTGGCCGGCGAGCGGCGTCGACCGATGCGGTCCAGCAAGACAGTTTCCATGGATCCTCCTGACGATTGTGCGACACGGAGACTGATCGTGCTCGCACTCACGTCGGCGCCGATCCGCGGTTGAAACCGTTCAGCCAGGCGACTCGGCGAAACAAGGAGCCGCTCGTTCGTCGTTGACATTCCTCGCGCAGACAAGTAGCCTTGTCTAGTGCGGATCGCGGATGTCGCTCGAAGGCACGGGATCCCTGACGAAGACATCCTCCACGCAGTCCGAAACGAGCTATACAGCGCGACAACCGACGACGACGATCTCGTAATGGTGGTCGTGGTCGGCCCCGCCACAACCGGGAACCTGCTTGAGATCGGGATCTTGGACCGCGACGGTGACGACCCGGTCGTGATCCACGCGATGCACCTCAGGCCAAAGTTCCAGCGCTAGCAACCACATGCCAAAGCACACCGACAAGCAAATCGAGACCGCCGCGGCGCGCTTCGAGCATTGGGCCGAGAACGTCGATCCAGCAACTATCCGCTGGCAAGAGGCTCCCGAGCTCCTCGCCGTCGCGCAGGTCGCGGACAATGTCCGCGCCGACGAGGCCCGCCTTCGCGACGCAGTTACGGCCGCACGGAACGCCGGCCGCTCGTGGAACAGGATCGCCGTCGCTCTCGGCGTGTCACGCCAAGCCGCACGCCAACGCTTCGGCGACAAAGCCTCCGCCTAGCCCCGGAGCCCCCTGGTGGGCGGTTGTGGTAGCGAGAGTGTGAACGGATCCATGCACAGCAGCGTGCTTGTCTATCGTTCGCACGCTGGCGGCTGCTCGAGGAGGTCCTGGTGACGCGTGTCGCATTGAAGGACGAGTTGCTCGATGCACAGTTGCTGCGGGCAGTCGGGGCGTCGCTTTACGGCGGCGCGGATGTCGGTGAGTGCCTGAGCGCCGCACGACGCGTGCGTGGCACCGAGTTAGACAGTTGGTTCAGCGAGTGGACTGTGGCCGCTCGGCGGGTGGAGGCGCTCGCCGAGCGCGCGTCGGACGCCGGGCAGGTGGAGACATCGCGTCTCGCGTACCTCCGTGCGTCGACCTACTTCCGTACCGCGGGTGTGATGCTGATGGGCGTTCCGCTCGATTCGCGGCTGGTGGAGGCGTACGCCCGCCAGACCGACATGTTCCGGCGCGCGGCTGCGCTGATGGTGCCAGCCGCCGTCGTTCTTACCGGTGGCTACGACGGCACGGCCGAGGAGCTGTATTTCGCCAACGGTGCCGCGGCTCTGGCGCGCGGCTACAACGTGTTGGCGTTCGATGGTCCCGGCCAGGGGGCCGCCCTGATCGAGCGGGGACTCGTCATGCGCGCCGACTGGGAGAACGTCATCACCCCGGTACTCGACTACGCGCTCGCGCGCCCCGACGTCGACGCCTCTCGTGTTGCGCTGATCGGTTTGAGTCTCGGGGCGCATCTCGCGCCTCGCGCAGCGAGTGCCGAGCATCGCCTCGCCGCCTGCATTGCCGACTGCGGCGCGTACGACCTCTACGGTGCGTTCCTCGAGCGCCTGCCCGGCGCGTTGGCCCGTCCATTTGCGAGCGGCCGGCCGTGGGCGCGCAATGCGGTCGCCAAGCTCTTGCAGCTCCTCGCAGGCAAGCCAACGGCGGGATGGGCAGTGCGCCGCGGGCTCCTCGTCCACGGAGTGGACGAACCGCTCGACTTCGTTGACGCACTGCGCGACTTCACGCTTGCCGAGCGCGCGCCCGACATCACTTGCCCGACGTGGGTCTGTGACGCCGAGGGTGACGACATCAGTGCCTCGGCACCCCAACTTGTCGACGCCATGACCTGCGAGACGACCTACGTTCACTTCACAGGTGCCGAGGGCGCAGACGACCACTGCGAACAGGGCGCCCGAGCCCTATACCACGCGCGCTCATTCGCGTGGCTCGACGAGCTGCTCCGCCACAACTAAGTCGCGTCCTCCGAGGGGCAAATCGCAGCACTGCCCGCTACCGCAACCGCCCAACACCGGTCGCAGAGTGACGCGGGGCGACGACACGCAAAACGGGGAGCGCTCAGTCGGACTTGACGATCATGGACGTGAAGCGTACGGTTGACGTTCACGTTCAACGTAAGGTGGTCGAGATGGAACGGACAATCGGTTTGGATAAGGCGCGCGGCAAGCTCGGCCAGTTGGCTGAGGAGGTTCGCGCCGCGAACGCGCCTGTGGTGCTGATGCGCCGCGGCGAGCCGCTCGCGGTGCTCGTCAGCCCGGCCGAGTACGAGCGGCTGACAGCCGCTGACCGGCGAGCCGCGGCCGAGCAACTGCAGGCACGCCTGATTGAGGTGCGCAACACCGTTCGCGAGGCGGGCCTGGATGTCGCCGTCGTTGACGAAGCGATCGCGGCTGCCCGTGTCGCGGGGTGACGCGAGTCGTGCTGGACACCAACGTCCTCGTCTCAGGCTTGGGATGGTCCGGCCCGCCAGCTGCAATCGTCGACGCCGTCACGGCCGGCGAGCTGACCCTTCTGAGCAGTCCCGCATTGATCGCCGAGCTGCGGCGCGTGCTCAACTACCCGAAGCTCGCCAACGTGTTCGCCAATCCGGACGCGATCGCCGACCTCGTTGCGGGCGCGAGCGTCCAAGTCCTCACATCAACCCGGCTTCAGACCGTCGACGACGACAGCGACAACCGTGTCCTTGAGGCGGCGCTCGAGGGCGGCGCTGACTACGTCGTCTCTGGAGACGACGACCTTCTCTCGCTCGGATCGTTCCAGGGAATCCCGATCGTGACGCCAGCCGTGTTCCTCGCCGCCCGCGGCTGATTCTTGCTCTAGCAAGTTCGGGTCCCGAAAAAGGTCCCGAACTGCGCGAATCTGAGCGTATCTAAGCGAACCTCAGCGCACGAAAGCCCTGCAAATAGACCTGTCAGCACCGCTCGCTCAGCATCTCATAACCCGAAGGTCGCGGGTTCGAATCGCGCCCTGGTTATACGAGACACCACCTGCGAACACGACTCGTCTTGTGGGCCGCTCGGCTTGCTGCGGTAGCAACGTGCAGTTGCAAACCGGGGGTTCGAACGTCTCATCGGGTGGGGAGGGCTCGGCCGCGGCGTGATCCGTGCGCTAAAGAACCGACGTGGGATGCCGATGCGCTCATTACAAGAGCCTTGAGCACGACGCAGCTCGCGCTCGCCTCGCGGCGGGACCGGAGCGTGCAGCTTTCTTGATCCTCTACTTCTACCGCGGCCACGAGCCGCAGGATGGAGGATCGCGAGATCAGGCCGCGAGGCCGGGTTTCGTCGCCCATGGCCACGCAAGCCCCAGGTCCGCCGGGCCACAAGCTCGCTTTCAGGCCGGTGTGGGTGGT
>JBEKSK010000381.1:0-3856 GCA_049517155.1 Solirubrobacteraceae bacterium | reverse complement strand
GCGATGACCGAGCGTCTGATCGCGCTGTTCGGACCCACCGGGGTAGGCAAGACCGATGTCGCCCTGGCGCTTGCGGCGAGGCTGCGCGAGCGTGGCGAGCGGCCGGTCGCGGTTTCTGCCGATGCGCTGCAGGTCTACGCCGGACTCGAGTTGCTGACCGGGGCGGCCACAGCCGCCCAGCAGCGCCTGCTGGAACATCGGCTGATCTCGTTTCTGCCGGTCGACGCGCGCTTCAGCGTGGCCGAGTACGCCGCGCTGGCGCACGCGCAGATCGACGAGCTTCTCGCCGAGCAGGCGACACCGATCGTGATCGGCGGCACAGGCCTGTATCTGCGGGCCGCGCTGACCGATCTTGCCCTGCGACCGCCGCCGCCGCCCGGCGTTCGCGAGCGCTGGAACGCGGAGCTCGAGCGCCGGGGGCCTGAGCCGCTGCACGCGCTGCTCGCACAGCGGGCACCATGGGCCGCCGCCGCCATCGACCCGGCGGACCGCCATCGTGTGGTGCGGGCGCTCGAGCTCGAGGAGATCGGGGCGCTCGAGCCGCCGCAGGGCGAGTCGCAGCTCTGGAGCGCCGAGGTGCGCCACCCGACCCGCCTTATCGGGCTCACGATGGACCGGGCGGAACTCTACGCGCGCATCGAGGACCGCGTCGACGCGATGGTGGCAGCCGGCGTCATCGCGGAGGTGCGCGCGGCGCACCGGGCGGGCGCTTCATCGGGCGCGCGGGCTGCGCTCGGCTTCGAGGAGTTGCTCGCCGGCGACGTGGAGGCGATGAAGCGGCGCACCCGCAACTACGCCAAGCGTCAGCTGACGTGGATGCGCAAGCTCGCCGGCGTCGAATTGCTGGATGCGAGCGGACGCTCGGCCGACGAGCTCGCAGCGGCGCTGCGATGATCGTGGAGCGGATGCGCTTTGAGAAATGGCAGGCCCTCGGCAACGACTATCTGATCGTCGAATCGGACGAATTGCCGTGGCCGCTGACGCCGGCGCGGATTCGGCGGATCTGCGATCCCCACCGGGGCGTCGGATCCGACGGCATCCTGCTGCTCTCGGCGAGCGACGACGCCGCCTACGTCGCGGCGCTGCGGATCTTCAACCCGGACGGCTCCGAGGCGGAGCTTTCGGGCAACGGCTCGCGTCAGGCGATGATCTATCTGCGCCGGCGCGGACGCGCCACCGGCGACGAGTTCGCGATCATGACCGCGGCCGGTCCGATCGCGGCGCGGATCACCGGCGCCGCAAGCGCCGCTGTGGCGATGGGGCATGCCGCGACCCGTTCGAAGGACTTTCCCTCCGGCCCGGCCGACGGGCGCGGCGAGCTCGACGCAGATGGGCGAAGCTGGAGCTTTCAGCACGTCTCGATCGGCAACCCGCAGTGCGCGATCGCCTGCGCCGAGCTCGAATCGCTCGATCTGCCGCGGATCGGTCCCGCGATCGAGCGCCATCCGCTGTTCCCCAACCGAACCAACGTCTCGTGGTATCGCGAACTGGAGCCCGGCGTGATCGGCGCCCGGATATTCGAGCGCGGCGTCGGCGAGACGCTGTCCTCGGGAACCGGCGCCGTCGGAGCCGCGATCGCCCATCATCTCGCCGGCGGACCGCGAAAGATCGTCGTGGCGCTGGACGGCGGCGAGCTGGAGGTTTCGATCGGGGCGCAACTGGCCGTGACGCTGACCGGCTGGGCCGTGCCGGTCTGCGCCGGTACGCTCTCCGAGGACCTCAGCAAGGAGCTAGATGAGACACAGTGAGCGCCTCGAGCGCATTCCGCCCTACCTGTTCGCCCAGCTCGAGCGCAAGATCGCCGAGAAGCGCGCCGCCGGGATCGACGTGATCACACTCGCGATCGGTGATCCGGACATCCCGACCTTCCCGCCGATCGTCGAAGCGGCCCAGCGCGCCGTCGCCAACCCATCGACGCACACCTATCCGAGCAACCGCGGTCGCGAGGAGTTCCGCGAGGCGGTCACCAGCTTCTACGGGCGCCGCTTCGCCGTCACGCTCGACCACGACAGCGAGGTCATGCCGGCGATCGGCGCGAAGGAGTGCATCTTCAACCTCAACATCGCGTTTCTTGACCCGAGCGACGTGGCGTTGGCGGCCGATCCGGGCTACCCCGTCTACACCGGCGGGCCGCTGCTCGCCGGCGCTGAGGCCGTGCTGATGCCGTTGATAGGAGAGCTCGGCTTCATTCCGGACCTTGACGCGATCGACGCCGCAACGCGCGAGCGGGCCAAGCTGCTGTTCGTCAACTATCCGAACAACCCCACCGGGGCCGTCGTCCCCGACGGCTTCTTCGAGCGCCTGGTGGAGTTCGGCGCCGCCAACGACATCCTGATCGTCCACGACAACGCTTATTCCGAGACCACCTACGACGGCTACGTCGCGCCGTCGTTCCTCGCGACTCCTACTGGCGGCTGAAGACGAACATCGACTCCGGCCTGTTCGAGGCGGTCCAGCTGGCAGGCGCGGCCGCGCTGTCGCCGCAACTGGACCATTACAAGGCTGAGATGAACGAGCTCTACGCTCGCCGGCGCGACCTGGTGTGCGAGGCGCTCGCGAAGATCGGCGTGAAGGTCACGCCGCCGCGCGGGACGATCTACATCTGGGCGCCGGTGCCCGACGGCTTCGAAAGCGCCGCCGCCTACTGCGAGCACGTGCTCGAGCAGGCGGCCGTGGTGCTCTCGCCGGGCGGCGCCTACGGCGCGAGCGGCGAGGGCTTCTTCCGTATCTCACTGACGACCCCCGACGATCGGCTGGCCGAGGCGGTCGATAGGCTCGGCCAGCTTGCCCGCTGATTTCGCGCGTGCGCGATGATTGATCGATAGTGGCCCAGCGCTCTCGCGCTCACGGCAGCCAGCCCCAGGATGCGCCGCGCGAGGGGCGCGCCCGCCAGCGCGCCCTATGCATCGCGTCACAGCCGGCCGCCGAAGACCTCGCCGAGCTGCGCGAGCTGCTGCGCACGGCGGGGGTCGCGGTCGTCGGGGAGCTTGTGCAGCAGCGCGAGCGGCCACACCCCAACAGCTATCTCGGCTCCGGCAAGCTCGAGGAGCTGGGGGCCCTGGCCGTCGAGCTCGACGCCAACGTGATCGCCTGCGACGACGAGCTCTCGCCGCGCCAGGAGCGCACACTCGAGTCGGCGCTGGGAATCGCCGTGGTGGACCGCACCGCGATCATCCTCGACATCTTCGCCCGCCATGCGGGGAGCGCCGAGGGAAAGCTGCAGGTCGAGTTGGCGCAGCTCGAGTACAACCTCGCGCGCATGCGCGGCCTGTGGACGCACCTCGAACGTCTCGGCGGCGGTGTCGGCACGCGCGGACCGGGCGAGACCCAGATCGAGACCGACCGCCGGCTCGCGCGCAACCGCATCTCGGTGCTGCGCAAGCGCCTGCGCGACGTACACGCCTCGCGCCAGGTGATGCGCAGCGAGCGCGAACGCTCGGCCCTGCCGCAGGTCGCGCTCGCGGGCTACACCAACGCCGGCAAGTCGACGCTGCTGAACGCGCTGACCGGGTCCGAGGTGTCGGTGGCCGACCGCCTCTTTCACACGCTCGATCCGACCACCCGGGCGCTTGAGATCAACGGGCGGACCTACCTGCTGAGCGACACCGTCGGATTCATCCGCAAGCTTCCCCACCAGCTCGTCGACGCCTTCGCCGCGACGCTCGAGGAGACCAGCCGCGCTGCCCTGATCCTCCATGTTGTCGACGCCAGCGCCCCCGAGGAGGATGTCGAGGAGATGATGCGGGCGGTCGAGGTCGTGCTCGACGAGATCGGAGCCGGGGAGCGACCGCGGCTGCTGGTGCTGAACAAGGCCGACCTGCTCGACGAGCTGCAACGGACACGCGCGATCAACGGC
>JBEKSK010000380.1:0-2516 GCA_049517155.1 Solirubrobacteraceae bacterium | reverse complement strand
TGGCGGGTGCGCGCAGCGCCGGCGCGGCGGTGAGCGCAGCGCTGGATGACCGCGAGGCGGCGGACGCGCGGGCGCGCGCCGCCGAGCGCGCGCTTGCGGAGGCACTCGAAGCGGAGCGCAGTGCGGTGTGGCTGATCGAGCAGCGTCGCGCGGCGCCCGATCACGGCGAGGCGGCGGTGCGCCGCGCCGAGCTGGAGGGCGAGCGCGCGGCGGAGCGCCGTGCTGTGGAGAGGATCGAGCGCGAGCGCAGCGCTCGCGAGCAGCGGCTCGCGGCACTCCAGGCCCAGGCGCTCGATGATGCAGAGCTTGCGCCGGCCGCGACGCGGTTCGCGCAGGCGCTCGAGGCGCTCGGGGCGGCGCTCGCGGGCGTGCTGGACTCCTTCGAGCAGGAGTTGCGAGCCGACAGTGAAGCCGGCGAGGCGCTTGCCGGCGCGCTGCGCGAATGCGCGGGCGAGGAGAGCGGCCTGCAGGCTCGGCTGCGCGAACTGGCCGAAGCGGTCACCAGCGCGGAGGTGGCGGCGCAGCAGGCCCGAGACCAGACGGCCGAGGCGGAGGGGGAGCTCGGCGGGCTGGCGGAGCGGCTCGGCCTCGAGGCGACCGCGGCGGAGCAGGGGCTCGCGCCGGGCGAGCTTGAGGCGCTGCGAGACCGCGTGGCGCGACTGGCCCGCCGCCGCGAGGCGCTCGGCCCCGTGAACCCGCTCGCCGCAGAGGAGTACCGGGAAGCGCTCGAGCGCGTCGAGGAGCTCGAGCTTCAGCGCAGCGATCTCGAGAGCGCTCTGCGCGAGCTGCGCACGCTGATCCGCAACACCGACCGCGAGATCGCCGAGAACTTCCGCCAGACCTTCGCCGCGGCCGCCGCGAACTTCGAGACGCTGGTCGGCGACGTCTTCCCAGGCGGTCGCGGGCGGCTGCGGCTCGTCCGCGAGGCGGTGCCGCGCGCGGTGCTCGGCGGCCAGGCGCTGCCGGCGGCCGGGGAGGAGGACGCGGCCGAGCTCGAGGCGGCACAGCAGGAGGCCGCGGCCGAGGGACTCGGCCCCGATGAGCTGCTCGGCGTCGAGATCGAGGTCACGCCCGCCGGCAAGTCGATGAAGGGCCTGTCGCTGCTCTCCGGCGGCGAGAAGTCGATGACCGCGATCGCCTTCCTCTTCGCGGTCTTCCTCGCCCGGCCGTGCCCCTTCTACATCCTCGACGAGGTCGAGGCGGCGCTCGACGACCTCAACATCGACCGCTTCCTCACGCTGCTGCGCCGGCACAGCTCGCGCGCCCAGTTCATCGTCGTGACCCACCAGAAGCGAACGATGGAGGCTGCCGACTGGCTCTACGGCGTCTCGATGGGTGGCGACGGCACCTCCAAGGTCGTCTCGCGCCGGCTCGGCCGAGACGGGCTGGCCGAGGTTGGCGCCGACGCAGCCTGATGGCGCGCGAGTGGTCCGAGCTGCTGGTGCTCCGCGATCGCGCGCAGGCAGTGGGGCCGGCGGACGAGGAGGCGATCGCGGAGCACCGCGGCTTCGTTCGCCGCTTGCGCGCCAGCCTGCGCGCGACGCGCGAGGCGCTCGGCGCGAGCTTCGCCCAGAAGCTCGAGGACGGTGACTGGGAGGCGCTCGAGGAGGCGCTGATCCTCGCCGACGTCGGCGCGGGGACGACGGCCGAAGTGGTGGAGGAGCTGGCGAGCGTCGCGCGTCGCGAGCGCCTCGACGGCGAGGCACTGCGCGAGCGGCTGGCCGCGATCCTCGCGCAGAGCGCGCGCGGAGGCGACAACGAGCTCGAGGTGACGATCGACCTGCGCCCCGCGCCCACGGTCGTGCTGATGGTCGGCGTCAACGGCACCGGCAAGACGACCACGCTCGGCAAGCTCGCCTGGCAGCTGCGCGAGCATTTCGGCCTGTCGGTGCTACTCGCCGCAGGCGACACCTACCGCGCCGCGGCGACCGAGCAACTCGAGGAGTGGGCGCGGCGTGCCGGCTGCGAGATCGTGACCGGCGAACCGGGATCCGATCCGGGTGCCGTCGCGTTCGAGGCGCTCGCCGCGGCGCGCGCCGGTGGACACGACGTGGTGCTCGTCGACACCGCCGGACGGCTGCACAACCAGGAGCCGCTGATGGGCGAGCTCGAGAAGGTCCGCCGCGTGATCGCGCGCCAGCTCGACGGTGCCCCGCACGAGACGCTGCTGGCGATCGACGCGACGACGGGCCGAAACGGCGTGCGCCAGGCGGAGCTGTTCTCACGTGCGGTCGAAGTCGACGGCATCGTGCTGACCAAGCTGGACGGCAGCGCCAAGGGCGGCGTGGCGATCGCGATCGCACGGGAGCTGGGCATCCCGGTCAAGCTGATCGGGGTCGGTGAGCAACTCGACGATCTGCGGCCGTTTGACGCGGATGAGTTCGCGCGGGCGCTGATCGACCTGGACTGAGCGCGGCAGTCAGCGGGGCGTGTTCGTGCGCCGACGTTCGTGACGCGCCATAATCGATGCATGGGCTCATGGGTGCTGTGGACGATCGTGGCTGCTGCGTTCACGC
>JBEKSK010000379.1:0-2518 GCA_049517155.1 Solirubrobacteraceae bacterium | reverse complement strand
CAGTCGGGCTACAAGAAGCGGCTGCGCAAGTGCCAGGTTCAGCTGAACGCCCTGATTCGGGTCCTGGCCCACGACACCGACACCTTCGAAGACGACACCTGGGTCATCGACTCGACCCCGGTCGAGTGCGGGCTATCGACCGACCGCCAAACGAAGCGACCTGGTCGGTTCGCCGGTCATGGCTACTGCGTTCGGGCGCCCGATTCCTCAAGCCGCTACGTCAGCTCATCGAGTCGGTCAACGACACCTGGAAGGGACAGATCGACCTCGAAGCACACGGCGGGCACGCCCCGGCCGGCGCGGTCACCCGGGTGCTGCAGCGCCTGCTCGCCCTCACCTCTGCCATCTGGCAGAACCACCACTGCGGCGTGTCCGTTGCGTTCCCGCGTCGCCTAGGACCACGGGTGACCCCTTGGAATTAGCCGTCTACCAGAAGAAATTCAAGGAGGCCGAAAAATGATGCGACACCGGGCGGAGAAAGCTAAGAAGCCGCGAAAGAACTTGTCGGCGCGTGAAGGCCGCCGAGCCTCACGGACCTGGCCCCTCGGCCTCTGCTCCTTCGCTTCTGTGATGCTCGTAATGGCCACTCTTGCTGGCGGGGCCATCATGGGCGCCCCTTCGCCGGCGAGAGCAGCGACAGTGACCGCCACCGCGCAAGGTGCCTCCAGCGCGCAGCGGGGTTCGGTTATTCTAAGCGGCAGCCCGGGAGTCCCGGTCGCGAATCCGCAGACGGAAACCGTGTACGTGCCGATCCAGTGCGCGACGAGCTCCTGCTCCCCGCCGGCGGTCGGGCATACCATGGACGTGATTGATGCCGCTCGCTGTGACGCGGCGGTCGTCTCCGGGTGCCGGGTGCTGGCGACCGTCCCTGTGGGCAACCTTCCGTTGGCGGCCGTCCTCGACCCTTCCACCGACACCATTTACGTGCTCAACGGCGTCGGCAGCGTGTCGGTGGTGAATGGCGCCCGCTGCAATGCCAGGGTCACGAGCGGCTGCACGGGGGCGATTGCGACGATCACAGCCAGCGGGCCCCTGGTGGCCGGCGCGATCGATCCCTCGACGCGGACCCTGTATGCGGCGAGTCCCGCGGGCGACGTGTTCGCGATCGACATCGCTCGCTGCAACGCAGTCACCACGAGCGGGTGCGGGCAACCCGTGAACAAGTTTGTGGACCCCGGCGACCCGGACGCCGTCGACGTCGACGATGCCACTGACACGGTCTACGCCGCCAACGCCGGGGCTTCGGGTAACGGCGACACGCTCTCCGTGATCGATGGGGCCCAGTGCAACGGCAGCGACGGCAGCGGGTGCGACGGCGCTACGCGCACGGTCACCGTCGGGACCGACCCTTACTGGGACGCCGTCGATCAGGCGACGAACACCGTCTATGTCGCGAACTACAACGACGGGACCGTGTCTGTCATCAACGGCGCGCGCTGCGACGCGACCATCGGTACCGGTTGCCTGCGCGCACCGAACACCGTGAGCACCGGCGCTGGAGTCGGGTTCGTCGCGATCGACGACCCCGAACACACCGTGTTCGCGGTGAACGCAGACGACGACACGATCTCGGCGATCAACACCACTCGCTGCGACGGCGCCCATGGCGCCGAGTGTCCGAAGCTCGCCCCGGCTCAGCAGGCAAGCTCTAACCAGGTCCCCGGCTATGAGGGGTTCCCGGCCCAGCTTGCGCTACTCCCGCGGGCCGGGTCCGGGTATCTCGTAAACGAGGGTGGTCCGAACGTACTGGCGGTCGTGAATTTGAGCCGGTGTGATGCCGTCAACACGTCCGCTTGCCGCCTAAATGCCCCGAGCGTGCCGGGCGATCACGAGTTCCTCGCGGCGACCGACCCGGCGACCGACACGATCTATGCCAGCAGCACGACCGCACCACGAATCGACGTGCTCAACGGCGCGACCTGTCGGGTCGGCAAGCTCTCCGGATGCGCGCCCGTCGCCGAGATCCCGATTGGTGAGACGTCGGCCAACGTCGGCGCCGTCGACGTCGCCACCCACACGCTGTACGTCTCCGGGGCGTCGTCGATCTCCGTGATCAACACCGCGGCGTGCAACGCCGAGGTCACGACGGGGTGCAGCAAGCCGCCGGCGACGATCCCGATCGGAGCATCTCCCGGCATTCCGACGCTCAACCCCGCAACCCAGACGCTCTACGTGGCCTTTGGCAACACCGCAAGCCAGCTCGCCGCGATCAACGCCGGCACCTGCAACGCCCAGATTACTACCGGCTGCGGACAGACTCCCGGGATCGTGAGCGTCGGCGTCGGCACCAATGAACTCGCGGTCAGCGCCGCTACCAACACGATCTACGCGCCTGCCCTCGGAACCAACGTCTCCGGCGATACCGTCGACGTAATCAACGGGGCGACGTGCGACGCCACCGACCTCTCGGGCTGCGGCCGGCCCGCCGCCACCATCACGGTCGGGTCCGGCCCTGACGGGGTCGCGGTAAACGACCTCACCCACACCGTCTACGTCGCCAACAACGCCGACGGGGACG
>JBEKSK010000378.1:0-4061 GCA_049517155.1 Solirubrobacteraceae bacterium | reverse complement strand
TGAGCTCCCACCAGCCGCCGCGCAGGCGCCGCACCGCCAGCATCCCCTCGTAGCCGTCGCCGAAGGCAACGAACGCGCCGGCGCCGATCAGGCCGACGACCTCGCCATCCCAGACCCGCTCGGGCTCCAGCTCGCGTTCGAGCAGAAAGCAGCGTGCGATGTCGTCGGCCGCTCGCTCGACCTCGACCGCTTCGCGCTCGCGCAGCGAGGTCCACTGGCCCAGCTCGGGGAGCTCTGATGCGGCCGGGCCCTGCTCGCCGGAGCCGATCGCGCCAAGCAGCGCCCGGTGGCAGACAAGGTCCGGATAGCGGCGGATCGGCGATGTGAAATGGCAGTAGCACGACGAGCGCAGCCCGGCGTGCCCGATGTTGCGGGGCGAGTAGTAGGCCTGCTTGAGCGAGCGCAGGATCAGCGAATCGAGCGCGCGGCGGCCGCGACCGCCGCTGCGGATGTGGCGCTCGACGGCCTGCGAGATCAAACCGACCAGCTCGCCCGCCTGCGAAGGCGCGAGCGGCTCGGGCAGCGGCGGCGTCGGAACCCCGAGCGACGCGAGCGCTGCGACGAGGTGCTCCACCCTCGCCGGATCCGGCTCCTCGTGAACGCGGTAGAGGGTCGGCTGGCCGCGCTGCGAGAGCAGTTTCGCGACCTGCTCGTTGGCAGCGATCATCAGGTGCTCGATCAGCCGGTGGGCCTCGGTCTGCTCCCCAATCGCCACCGAGCGAACCTGTCCGGAGCGGTCGAACGCGAACTCGGGCTCGCTGCCCGCCACCTCCAGGCCGCCGCGCTCGCGCCGCCGGCGCGCGAGCGCCAGCGCCGCCTCGCGCGCCGCCGCGAGCGCGGCGGCCCACGGCGCGCGCGCCTGCTCGCGGCCCGCGAAGATGCGATCGACGCGGTCGTAGTCGAGGCGCTCGTCGGAGCGGATCAGCGATCGTGTGAACGCGGCCGCCACCACGCGCGCGCCGGCCAGTTCGAGCTCGACGCTGACAGCCAGGCGATCCTCCCCGGGCACGAGCGAGCACTTCTCGTTGGAGAGCGCGGCCGGCAGCATCGGCTCGACCGCGCCAGGGACGTAGACGCTGGTCGCGCGGCGCCGCGCCTCACGATCGAGGGGCGAACCCGGCGCCACGTACGCGCAGACGTCCGCGATGTGCACCCACACTCGCACCGTCCCGTCGTCCGCGCGCTCAGCCGAGATCGCGTCGTCGAAGTCGCGCGCCGCCGGCGGGTCGATCGTGAAGGTCGCAAGCGCCCGCAGGTCGCGCCGGCGGACCTCGCCGTCGCCGCTCGCCTCGCGCGCCTCGCGCTCCAGCTTCGGATCGAAGCGCCGGGCGAGGCCGCGGTCGATCATCAGCGCCTCGATCACGTCGCGCGCGATGTCGGGGCGCCCGATCCGGCGGACGATCTCGGCGCGGGCACCGCGGCGGGTCGGCGAGATCGCCACGAGCACGAGGTCGCCCGGCCCGGCGCCGGACGCACCCGGGCTGACGCTCGGCAGCCCGCCCGGGCCTCGCCCCGGCTCGCGCGTGCCACGACGAAGCGCCCGCGCCGTTCGAGCACCGCCGGGAACGCGGCGGAGGCGCCCCTCAACGTGCCTTGGCGGCGAGAATCGCAAGCGCCGCCCTCAACTGCGGATCGGACTTTGCGTTCGGCGCGGCGCTGACCACGACGTCCGGCTTGATCCCACCGCCGCGGCGCAGCCCCCCGGCGCCGAGGTTTTCGCCGTCCGGCAGGAAGTACTGCCCGACGGTGATGTCGATCGCGCCGCCGTTGGAGAGCTGGCGGAGCTCCTGGAAGACGCCCTTGCCATAGGTGTGGGTGCCGACGATGACCGCGCGGTGGTGATCGCGCAACGCGCCTGCGACGATTTCGGCGGCGGAGGCAGTGTCGCCGTTGACCAGCACCGCCATCGGGATCGTCGGGGCGATTGGGTGCCCGGTCGCGTCGAGCGTCTGCGTCGGCTCAGCGCGACCGCGCGTGGTCACGATCACGCCGTGGGCGATGAACATGCTCGCGACCAGCTGCGCCTCGGTGACGAGGCCGCCGCCGTTGTCGCGCAGGTCGAGCACGACCGCCTTGATGTGCTGGGCCAGGAGCGACTGCAGCGCCTGCGCGACCTGCGCGTGGATCCCCGGCACATCGAACGTCGGCAACTCGATCACGCCGATCTGGACCCCGTGGTAGCTCGTCACGACGTCCGAGACGATTGGCGCCGGCGTGCTGATCACCGCGCGCTTGAGCGTGAAGGTGAGGCGGTGGCTGCCGCGCTTGACCGCGAGCGTGACGCTCGTTCCGGCGCGCCCCTGGATCAGATCAGTGGAGGCGGCTCCGGCGAGGCCGGCGAGCGAGCGGCCGTTGACGGCGGTGATCAGGTCGCCGTCGCGGATCCCCGCCGCAGCGGCCGGCGTCTGCGGGACCACGATCTCCACCAGCAACCCGGCCGCTGTCGTGTCGACGTTCACGCCGACGCCCGAGAAATGATCCGGCTTGGGATTGCTGAACGCGCTGAACTGCGACGGGGAGTCGTAGGCCGCGTAGGGATCGCTCAGGCTGGCGACGGCGCCGGCGATCGAGCCGTTGATCAGCCCGGTCCGCGCGAGTGGGTGGAAGTAGTCGTGCTGGATGTCGCTGAGCGCCTCGCTGATGACCGCGTCCTGCGGATTTGCGACGAAGCCGCTGCGCAGGAAGCCAGGGAGATCGGAGGGATGGCCGCCCCACCAGATGCCGACGACGAGCACGGCGAGCACGCCGAGCAGCTTGAGCGTCGATTTAGCGTTCATCGTCAGCCGGCTCAGCCTATCGGTCGGCCCAGCGGCTCGCCGCAGGTAGGCTTCACCGACGTTGCCCGAGATCACCACGACCGTCGCGCCCAATGGCCTGCCCGTCCACCGGATCCGCGTCGCGGGCACCCGCGCGCTGACCGTGCTGGTCGCCTTCGACGCCGGCGCCCGCTCCGAGCGCCCGGATGAGAACGGAGCCGCGCATTTCCTCGAGCACCTGGTTTTCAAGGGCGGCGAGAGCTACCCGACCTACCGCGACGTCAACGAGACGGCCGAGCGCATGGGGGCGATGCTGAACGCGTACACGAGCCACGATCTCGTCGCCTTCCACATCACCGCGCGAGCGGAGGCGGCGCCGGCGGCAGTCGATCTGCTCAGCGACATCACCGCACGCCCCCGCATCGACGCCGGCGAGCTCGACCGCGAGCGGGGCGTCGTGATCCAGGAGATCGCCCGCTCCAACGACCAGCCGGCGGTGGTGGCGGGAAACCTCATCAACCGCGCGGCCTACGGCGATCATCCGCTCGGGCGCCCCGTGCTCGGCCCGCAGGAGCACCTTCAGAGCTTCAGCCGCGAGGCGATCGTGGCGTTCCGCGAACGCCGGTGGTCGCCGCTTCGCGGAGCCGCGTTCCTGGTCGGCAACACCGACCACCTGCCGGCGGAGGCGACGCTGCAGGAGCGCTTCGGCCGCTTCCCGGACGTACCGGCGCCGCAGTCATACGAGCCCGCACCGCCCTTTGAGCCCGGGACGCTGGTCGAAGCGCGAGACACCAACCAGTCGCATCTGCGGATGGTCTACCGCCCCACGATCGATACCGGCGATCCCCGTCAACGCGCCGCGCTGAGCATCTACTCGACGCTGCTCGGCGGCTCGATGGGATCGCGGCTGTTCGATGAGATCCGCGAGCAGCGGGGGCTGTGCTACTCGGTCTGGGCGCACGACCACAGCTTCGCCGACGCGCCGGCGCTCGAGCTCGGGTCGGGCCTTGACTCGAGCAAGTGCCCCGAGGCCTACGCGCGGATGCGCGAGATCGTCGATGAGCTGCGCCGCGACGGCCCGCGTGCGGACGAGGTCGAGCGCGCCCGCGCGTACGCCGGCGGTCGCCTCGTGCTGGCCTTCGAGAACTCCGGCGCCGTCGCCCGCTACGCCGCCCAGCAGGCGATCATCCATGGCGGCGAGATCGACCCCGACGCGGCGATCGCGGCGATCGACAGCGTCACCTTCGGCGAGGTGGCAGAGGTCGCCGCAGGGATCAGCGAGAACCTGGCGATCGCCTGCGTCGG
>JBEKSK010000377.1:0-2543 GCA_049517155.1 Solirubrobacteraceae bacterium | reverse complement strand
CGGCGGGGAATGGACTTCGTGACGATCACCGACCACGACAGCATCGACGGCGCGCTCGAACTCGCCGGGTACCCCGACGCCTTCATCTCCGAGGAGCTGACGGCAAGCTTCCGCGGCGAGCCCCAGGCGGTGCACGTCCTCTGCTACGGCATCACGCCGGGCGACCACGAGTGGCTCGCAGCCAACGCCGGCGACGTCGAGGAGTGCGCCGCCTACCTTGACGCACACGGCATCGTCAGCGCGCTGGCCCACCCGTTCTACTCCGTCGCAGCGCCGCTCACCAGCCGCCACCGCCGCCGACTGGCCGATCTGTTCCCGATCTGGGAGACCCGCAACGGCTCGCGCCCGCGCGAGTTGAACATGCCCGCGGCGATCTACATCGAGACCCACGGCGGCATCGCGATCGCCGGCAGCGACGACCACGCCGGGATCGATATCGGCCGCACCTTCACGATCGCGCCGCCGGCCGGCGCCCCGGCCGAATTCCTCGCGCACCTGCGCGCCGGTCGCGTCGCTCCGGGCGGCGAGCAGGGCAGTGCCGAGAAGTGGGCGCATGCGGCGATGGCGCTGGCCGTACGCGCGCTGGGCCGCAGCGGCGATCAGGCACAGCTGGACCCGGGGCGCGTCCTTGCGATCGCCGAGCGGGTGTTGCGCGAAGGAGACCGTCGCGGGGGCGCCGGCGGGGGCAATCTCGCCCCGTCCGACGCCCGCGCCCTGTTGCGGGCGTGGCTGCAATCGGTTGGCCTGGACGCTCTCTCGGAGGGTGACCTCGTCGCCTACATGCAGGATGACCGCTTCGCCCATGCCGACCTCCACCGCCGCGCCACGCGCGCTCACGAGCGCAGTCTGCGCGACGCGGTCGCGACCGCGGTCGACGCCGCCGGTCGCGGCGAGATCGGCGAGATCGGGGCCGTGCTGTTCACGGCCTGCGTACCGGCGATCCCCTACGCGCCGGCCGCTGCCTTCATCGCCCGCGAGCGCGCCAAGCTGGCCGTTCGCGACGGCGAGCTCCCGCGCGTCGCAATCGTGGCGGACGGCATCGGCGCGATGCACGGCGTGACCCGCACGATCGAGGAGATCCGCGAGCGCGGCGTGGACGGCTTCACGATCGAGGTGATCGGTACCGACCGCAACGTCGACCGGCGCCTGGCCGCGGTGGCCGACGTCGAGATCCCGCACTACCCGGGGATGGACATCGGCGTGCCGAGTCTCCCGGCGGCCGTGGAGGCGATCGCCGAAGGGCGCTACGACCTGATCCATGTCTGCGCACCCGGTCCGAGCGGCGTCGCAGCGGCACTGCTGGCGCGCGCGATGGAGATCCCGCTGGTCGGCAGCTACCACACGGAGCTCGCCGCCTACGCCGGGCTTCGCAGCGGCGATCCGCAGCTCGGGCTGAGCGCAGCGCTGGTGGTCGCGGCGTTCTACTCCCAGTGCCGGCTCGTGCTTTCACCAAGCCGGGCCGCCGATGAGGCCCTCGCCGAGCTCGGGATCGGATCGCAGCGCGTTGTGCGCTGGGACCGCGGCGTGGACACCGGCCGCTTCGATCCCGCCCTGCGCGACCGCCGGCTGCTGCCGGGCGAGCTGAGCGTGCTCTACGCGGGCCGCATCAGCAAGGAGAAGAACATCGATCTGCTGGCGGACGCCTTTGAACTGGCCTGCGAGCAGGACCCGCGGCTGCATCTGGTGTTCGCCGGCGGCGGTCCCGAGCAACCCCGCCTGGCGGCGCGCCTCGGCGCGCGGGCGAGCTTCCTGGGCTGGCAGGAGGGAGCATCGCTCGCCGCGATCTACGCGAGCGCGGACATCTTCTGCTTCCCCAGCGAGACCGACACCTTCGGCCAGGTCGTGCTTGAAGCGCAGGCCTCAGCGATACCCGTGCTGGCGGTGGACGCGGGCGGGCCGCGCGAGCTGATCGCCGACGGAGTCGACGGACTGCTGCGTCCCGCGCGCGCGGACGCGCTGGCCGAGGGCCTGCTGCTGCTCGCCGGATCCGCCGCGCTGCGACGCAGGCTCGGTCGGGCGGCACGGCGCAGCGTCGAGGGGCGCACGTGGGAGCGCGCGCTCGACCGCCTCGCCGCCGGCTATCGCGGCGCCCTCGACGGCGCCCGCAGCGAGGCGCGCGATGCGGCCTGAGCGAACGCTCGCTGTCGCGGTCCATGACATCGAGCCGGCGACGTTCGAGCGCGCAGCGCTGATTCGCGACTGGCTCGAGGACCTCGGCGTCGACCGGGTGACGCTGCTCGTGATTCCCGCAGCCGACATGCACCCGCTGTCTGACCGTCGACCTGAGGTTGCGACTTGGCTCCTCGAACGGGCCGCGCGCGGCGACGCCATCGCCCAGCACGGCTTCCACCACGGCTCGGCGCGCCAGCCGCGCTGGCCACTGCGTCCTGCGCGCGCGGGCGCCCGCGAGTCGCCCGAGTTCATGGGCCTCGACCCGCGCCAGACGGTCCGCGTCCTTGACGCCGGCCGGCGGATCCTCAAACTCGCCGGGCTCGAGCCGCACGGCTTCGTCGCGCCGGCCTACGCCTACACGCCGGCGCTGC
>JBEKSK010000376.1:0-2556 GCA_049517155.1 Solirubrobacteraceae bacterium | reverse complement strand
GTCGGCCGGCGCGACTCCGCCTGCGAGAGCGTCCGAATGGACGCCGTTCGGGTTGGCATTAACGCTGGCGTTCGTGTCAGGCAACAACAGGTTTGCCGGCACGCCAAACGCGATGTAAGCCGGCACTGGCGTCGCCGCCCACGACGAGGCGGCCGTCAACCCCACCACGGCGGTTGCGACCGTGCAACACGCCGCGGCGAGAACCAATCGGCGGAAAGCTGTACGACCCATGGCATGGACTCCTTGCTTTGAGGGATTTAGGCCAGTTGGGGCCGGGGCGACCTTCGCTGGAGCCGCGAACGCCGCCACGTCCTCAGCCACCGCCGCGGGCGGCCTTCGAAGCCGCGGGCGGCATGCGCCGGTGGGTGCTGTCAGGCATCGCGCATGCGGCGCAGCAAACCCGATCGCCCAGCCGGGGTAAATGGGTCAGCTGACCCTCATCATGGGGTTCGTTGGCACGATGTGGGGGCCATGCTTCCGGCTCCTTAGGTTCGAGTTGCCTTCCGGCTGAGGTTGGCCGGGCCGGTTGCCACACAGCGGAGCCCGTAGGGCGCGGCGACGTGGAACCCGGCTTGGCGTCCGCGACCCTCTTGAGGGTGTGGGCAGCGGCGGGAGGACTCACCAACCGGCTGGCCGGTCCGTGCGCCTGAGCGCGGTCTGGGGAGCGTTGCGCTGACTCCTGGCTACGCTCGCAGTCGTTCGGCCGGCCGTTACCCAACATGGCGGCGGCCGGGCGCCAGCGGACCCGGCCGGCATTCGGCCGCCGCTACGAGCAGATCGCGCGGCCGCGCGACTGGGCGCGCACGCGAACGACCCCCGCCAGGGAGCCGGCCAACTCCTGCACTCCCGCTCGCCGCGTGGGCGCACGCGGCGACCTTGTCAGGACCGCTAGGGAATGTTGCAGGAGGCGACCGAGGCCGAGCATTCGGTCTGGTGCTGCACCGACCAGGCCACCGAGACAGGGTTGAGGAAGTACGGCGGCTCCGCGTAGGCCAGGCGGTCGTCGTAGGTGTAGTTCTTGCCGTAGCCGGTGGAGACCGACGAGGAGCCGGTGCCGACCGGGCCGCGGTAGAGCTGCGCGATGGCGCCGACGACCGTGAGCGTCCCGGGCGAGGATCCGCAGTCGTAGTTGTCGACGATGAACGAGTGCTGGACGGCGAGGATCGCGGCGTAGATGTAGGGGTTGTTCAGCGTCTGGTAGGTCCCGCTGGTGACGTTGGCGTTGCTGCCGCAGGAGCCCGACGTCGTCCCGCGGTTGGAGCTGACGGGGTGCTGGAGACGCACGAAGTTGTTTGCGACGAGGCCGAGCAGATTGTTGCCGGTCGGGGTGCCGCCAAGCGATCCGGTCGACGTCGCGTAGTTCGTGGCAGAGTTGCCAGGCCAGATGTTGCCGTTGATGATGACGTCGTTGTCGCTGGCGATCGTGAGCGACATGTTGTAGTAGCCGCTGACGTAGACGTTGCCGCAGCCGAGGTCTGCGCCGTAGGTCGAGTTGGCCGAGAACGGCGTGTAATTCTCGGCGCAGATGGGCGCCTGCGCGCTCTGGACGTAGATCACGCCGTTGGTGGAGGCCAGGTTGACCGAGGTCGGCGTGCCGCCGTTGAGGTTCGCGTTGGTGACCGTGGCCGTCGTACCGGTGAGCGCGATCGTCGTCGTGCCGGTGTACACGATGCCGTTGGTTTGGGCGACGTTCAGCATCTGGCCGTCAGTTGGCGGCGGCGTCAGGGACGTCGAGCTGTTGCTGTAGGTGCCGGTCATCGTTGCCCCGTAATAGGGGGCGCTGCCGCCGCAGTTGCTCTCGTCCGCGAAGCCCGGCGCCTGGATCGAGTCGGCGGCGCTGCGCCCGAAGGTTGGTGACCCGCAGATCGCCAGGGTGTCCTCGCTGTGCAGCGGCCCGTTGATGTGGTCGGCGGTGATGAAGTTGATCGCGCCGCCGCAGTCGCTGCCGCGGCCCGGGCTGTCGGTGTAGTGGCGGTTGCAGTCGGTCGGGTTGCCGGGCAGCGCCGCCGGGTCGAGCGTTTCGTAGTCGGTGTAGTAGACGAAGTTCAGGAAGCTGTCTCGCTTGTACTGCGCGACGATCGTGCGCGAGACGTTGTTGGAGGTGCCCGTTGAGGCGATCCGGAAGGTCCCGGCGGCCGGGTTGGTGGCGCCGCCCGAGAGCGTCTGCGCTTCGATCACCGTTCCGATCGGGTTGCTTGTCGAGCACGCCGTCGTTCCGGTCGCCGCCGTGCTCGCGACCAGCTCGTAGTCGGTGTAGGTCTCGGTCGAGCCGCTGTCGGCCGCTCCGAGCGTGCCGTTCGGAGGCACGCACGTCTCCCAGAAGTTGGGGTTCTGGTTGAGATCGTAGGTGTACTGCTCGAGGCCGGCCTGCGCGGCCGCGTACGCGCGCTTCTGGTCAAGATCGTTGCGCGACAGGTGCGTGTCGCTCAGCACCGCGACGTAGGCCGCACCGAGCAGCAGCGTGGTGATCGTCAGCACATACAGCGCGAGCAGCATCGTGAAGCCCCGCTCGCCGCGGGCGCGTGGGAGGTGAATGGGAGGCATGCTCAGCTGCAT
>JBEKSK010000375.1:0-2572 GCA_049517155.1 Solirubrobacteraceae bacterium | reverse complement strand
CGGCCGCTGGCCCGGCTTCGTCAGCTGCACGCTCGTCGGGCGTCGGAAAAAGCGATGGAGGCCGCCAAACTGGCGGCCTCCATCTGTCCCCTTGCTATGTGACCTGCGTATGTCTTGGTGCTGGTAGTTCCTACTGGAACAGTCGCAAGATGTTCTGCTGGCTGGTGTTCGCCTGCGAGAGCATCGAGGTTCCTGCCTGTTGGAGCACTTGCAGGCTCGTGAAGTGCGCCATCTCAGAGGCCATGTCGGTGTCCTGGATGGTTCCCTCGGCTGCACTCAAGTTCTCCTGGTAGGAGGCGAGGTTCGTGAGGGCATCCGTCAGTCGGTTCTGGACGGCACCGAAGGTCGAGTCGGCCTGCGACACGGAGTCGAGGGCGCTATCGATCGAAGCCAGCGTCACCGTGGCGCCGCTGAAGTCGAAGATCGCCGAATCGATGTCGAACGACGCGCCCGAGCCGAAGAGGTTCAGCGCCTGCACTGCGATCGTCTGACCATCGTTGGCGCCCACCTGGAAGGTGATCGTCGCGCCGCCGCTCAGCAGGGCGATCCCGTTGAACGAGGTCTGGGAAGCGACCTGTGCGATTTCTGCGCAGAGCTGGGCGACCTCGTTGGTGATCGCTGCCTGGTCGGCAGAGTCGAGCGTGCCGTTGTTGTACTCGACCGCCAGGTCACGCACACGCTGCAGCATCGTCTGCACGGTGTTCATCGCGCCTTCAGCGGTCTGGACGAGCGAGGTCGCGTCCTGCGCGTTCTGCTGGGCCTGCTGAAGGCCCGAAACCTGCGCGTTCAGCTTCTGGGCGATGGTGTAGCCGGCGGCGTCGTCGGCTGCGGTGTTGATGCGGTAGCCGGAGCTCAGTCGCTCCATCGACGTCTGCAACTGGCTGGACGTATTCACAAGGTTATTGTGAGCGTCCATCGCTGCGTTGTTCGTGCGAATGCTAATGGATGACATGCTCTTCCTCCTTGAAGAACGATCGTCTTCATCCCTCGATCAGCTTCATGCCGATCGACCTGCGACATTGCCGGTGTGGGCCTGTCTGCCGCTGCACGAACATTGTCGGCAACCGCCAGCAGAACTTGAGACCTTTTTCTAGAGACTAGGCGAGCACGTCGATGTGCAGGCCGCCGTCGTCGTCCTCGTCGGGTTCCGCGTCGTTTTCGGGCTGCTCACGCTTGCGCCGACCTTCGTCGTCGCGCTTGGGCGTGTGACGCTCGACGCGGCGCAAGCCATCCATCGCATCGACGCGTGGAAACTGAACCGGGTCGAGCGGCGAGCTCACTCAGCGCCCTCCACCACCGTCTCCTGCACGCGCCGGTTGCGGGCGATACCGGCTGCCTGCGCGATCAACACGCGCTTCCAAACGAGCACCGCACCGGCCCAGACGACGAGATTGCAGCCCGCGCCCACCTCGATCGCGCGCAGCGCGACGAGCTCGAAAGGCGTACCCGCCTCGAAGCCGATCGCGGCGGTGACGGCGAAGCCGGCGAGGCCGGCCATGCCCTTCGCGCGGCGGATGGCCGGTCCCGCGGTCGGATGCTCGCGCAGCGAGGTGACCGGCTCGGTCGCGCTCACCGTGTCCTCCGCGCCCGGGCGAGTCGACGACGCTGCTCGGCGAAGACCTCACGAATGACCGACTCGCGCTGGTAGGAGTCGAGCTCGACGAAACGGAACGCCGAGACGCCTCCCTCGTCGCCGCGCACGACGACCGCCCGCGCCTCGACCTCGACCCCGTTGCGCATGCGCATGTAGACGTCCATCTCCATCCCTTCGGCAACTTCGAGCTCCGGCACGATCGCCCGCAGACCCGAGCCGGAGTAGTCGACGCCAGCACACTTGACCATCGGCTCTCCGGGGAAGGCGACGTAGACGGCAATCGCAGCATCCACCCGGAAGTCCTCCCGCCGCTGCGCGCTCGGATGCGGCCGGGAGCCGACGCTCGCAGCAGGATGAGGCGCGGCCTGCGCCGCCTGGGCGGTGGTGCGGCGCCTCACGGCAGCACCATCTCGGCGAGGCGCGCCGGGTTCGCGGGCCGGAAGGCGCCGACGCTCGAGCCGCCACCGACAAACGTGATCGGCGCGCCGAGTGCGAGTGAAAGCCCGACGGCGACGCCGCTCGCGGCCTCGCTATCGATCCGCGAGACGATGATGCGCAGCGGCAGGCACTGTCCGGTCGCCCAGGAGAGCACCGAGCGACCCGCCTCGAGCGTCAGCCCCGCCGGGAGCACGAGATGCACCTCGTCGGGCTCGAAGGCGGCGAGGAGCGCCGCGATCGATCCGGGCGCACCCGGCTCGCGCCCGCGCATCAGCGGCGGCGTGTCGGCGATCACGACCTCGGCGTGCGCGAGCGTCGCAAGGCTGCGGCGCAGGGCACCCGGCGAGGCGGCGATCTCGAAATCCGCCTCGATGTCGGAGAGGAGCAGCTCGAGCGCGAGCGCGCGTCGCGTCGGTTCGAGGCTGATCGCGGTGACGGAGTGGCCGCCGCGAACGTAGGCGAAGGCGAGCGAGGCGGTGGCGAGCGTGCGCCCGACTCCGCGCGGGCCGATGATCGCGATCCGCCGCTGCGCGAGCATCT
>JBEKSK010000374.1:0-2577 GCA_049517155.1 Solirubrobacteraceae bacterium | reverse complement strand
AACAACACCTCCGCAGCGAGTCGGGACCTCGCGCGAGCGCGCGCCGACAACCTCGCCGCGCGCTCGCGCGACCCGCGCGACAAAACCCCGCGGATCGGCCTGGCCGGCGTCTACAACAACGAGGTCAAGCCGCAGCTGGCCCAGCAGACGCTCGAGCTTGCCGTCGCACTGCAGCCCTCGAATGCGGCGAGCTGGTTCGCGCTGTGGCTGCTCGACGGGTCCACGACCAAGGTCGGCTTGGCGGCGCTGGCGGCCGCCCACCACCTCTATCCCTACGATCCCGACCTGCCGCGCTCGGCACTGGAGAAATCGGGCGCTAGCTGACCTGCCGCCGCGCCGGCGCCGGCGGCGTGCGTGGCGCACGCGCGAGCTCTCGCGCCCGGCGCTTCCACTCGCGCGCCGTCATCACATAGACCGCGTGGTCGATCACGCGCGTCCCGATTCGCTCAGCCGAGCGCAGCACGCCCTCCTCGCGGAAGCCGAGCCGCTGCGGGATCGCGCGACTGCGGGCGTTGAGGACGCCCGCGCGGATCTCGACGCGGCCGAGCCCCCAGCGGTCAAAGGCGTGATCGAGCAGAGCGCCCACGGCAGCCGTCATCGTCCCCGCGCCCTGGCGCTCGGCGGCAAGCCAGTAGCCGATGCTCGTCGACTTTCGCGTCCAGTCAATCGCGTGGAAACCGGCCACGCCGATGATCCGCTCATCCGCCAGGAGCGCGAGCTGCATGCCGCGGTTGTCGTCGTACTGGCGTCGCGCAGCGCGAATGAAGGCCAGCGAGTCGGCCACGCCGCGCGTCTGGCCCACGAACGGCATCCAGGCCGCCAGGTAGGCGCGGTTGGTGTCGATCAGCGTGAACAGCTCCTCGGCGTCGCCCTCCTCGAGCGCTCTCAGCGCGCGGCCGTCTCCGAGGTCGATTGCGAATGCCACAGCGCAAAGTTTTGCGCACCGCGCGGCTACGTTAGGCTCGCGGGCGTTGTTCGGGCAATTTGACCACACCGGATTTCTCGTCCGCGATCTCGACGCGGCGGTCGAGCGGGCCCAGAGGGCTTTCGGCCTGCCGCTCGCGCGGACGCTCGAGCTGCCGCAGTACGGGATCTCCGCCGCGTTCCTTGGCGAGGGGCGCGGCACGCTCGAGATCTTCACGCTCGCCGATCCGCAGTTGCGCGAACCACGCCTGGGCAGCGACGAGCAGCGCATCGACCATCTCGCGTTTCGCGTCCCCGATCTCGACGCGATCGCTGCGACGCTGCGCGCCGGCGGGGCGCGGTTCAGCGGGCCGGATCGCCAAGGCGAGTTGCCCGGGCCGATCGAGCTCGGCGGCTCACGTCACATTTGGACGCTGCCGGAGAGCACCGCCGGGCTCGCGCTTCAGCTCATCGAGGCGCCCGCGCCGTAGCGAGCAGGACGCCGCTCCTTGCGCGGATGGCGATCTGCTCGAAGCCGCAAGCGGCGAGCAGGCGCTCGAGCGTTGCGTCGGTGAAGAAGCGCAGATGGTCGGCGCGCGGCTCGAAGTGACGCTCGAATGCCCGCCGGCTCACGCCCAGCGCGAGCCGCAGTCTCCAGCCGTGGGCGGGAGTCGATAGCGCGAGGCGCCCGCCGGGAGCGAGCACCCTCGCCACCTCGTCCAGGAGCCCGACGACGTCCGCCACGTGCTCCAGCACCTCGCCAAGCCAGGCGCCGTCGAAGGCGGCCGCCGCGAACGGCAGCCTGCCCTCGGGAACAACGACGAACTCGAGCGCCGGAAAGCGCTCGCGCGCGCGGCGCACCGGCTCCTGCGCGACCTCGACGCCAACGACCGAGCAACCAGCGCCGGCCAGCGCGGCGGCGAACCAGCCGGCGCCGGCCCCCACGTCGATGACCTTCGACCCCGGCGCAAGCGCTTCGAGCATGAATTCACGCCTGAGTTCGAAGTGCTCCGGCGCGGCGTCGGGGAGCTCACTCCAGAGGCGTTCGAAGTAGGTCACTGGGGAGGAAATCTATCCCTGCGCCGCCAACATCCGCGGTAGAGTGAGCCCGCGTGCCCGTTCGGGTAGGCACGGCGGGCATGGTTCGGACAGGAGGCGGGAAGGTCGCATGAGGGTCGCGTTCGACAGCCGCGCGAAGGGGGATCCCCGCGGGATCGGCCGCTACGTGCGTGACATCCTCGGCGCGCTGCGCGCGACCGCCGACCCCGACAGCGTGATCACCGAAACCCACCGTCCGCGTCGCAGCGACGTCTTCCATTCACCTTGGCTTGACGGCGCCCACCTGCGCTGCCCCTGCCCGACCGTCGTCACGCTGCACGACCTCGTCAACCTGAAGGGCCGCGCGGAGTACCTGCGCACCGGCGTGCGCTTCAAACTGCGCTACCTCGCGGTCCAGCGCGCCGACCGGGTGATCGTGCCAACCCAGGTCGTCGCCAACGACGCGCAGCAGCACCTCGACATCGACAGCGAGCGGATCACCGTGATCCCGGAGGCGGCGGACGCGTCGATGTACCCGCGCGGCGCCGAGGAGATCGCCGCAGTCCGCGCGCGCTACGCCCTGCCCGCGGATTACCTGCTGTGGGTCGGCGGCATGCTTCACCCCGAGCGGCGCAA
>JBEKSK010000373.1:0-2580 GCA_049517155.1 Solirubrobacteraceae bacterium | reverse complement strand
CATGCACGCCCGAGGAGATCGACCTGCATGTTCCGCGCGTCGTCCACGTCGATGCGTTCAACCGGATTGTCGCCGTCGATGAGAGCGCCGACACACTTCTCGCCTAAAAAGGGGGCCTGAATGTCAACCACGCCAAAGATCGACACCGAAAGCATCGCCGGCCGCATGCCGGTGACACTGCCGCAACTTGCCGAGTGCAAGCGGCGTGGCGAAGCGATCGTCATGGCCACCGCGTACGACTACCCGAGCGGCCAGATCGTCGATGCGGCCGGGGCCGACATCGTGCTGGTCGGCGACTCCGGCGCCGAGGTCGTGCTCGGCTATGACTCGACGGTCGCGGTCAGCCTCGAGGAGATGCTGATGCTGACCGCGGCGACGCGGCGCGGAGTGCGCAGTGCCTTGCTGGTCGCCGATCTCCCGTTCGGCTCATACGAGGCCTCCGACGAGCAGGCGATCCTCACCGCCCAGCGCTTTATCAAGCAGGCACGGGCCGAGGCGGTCAAGCTCGAGGGCGGTGGGCCTGCTTCGATCTCGCGCATCCGGGCGATCGTCGCCGCCGGCATCCCGGTGATGGGTCACGTCGGCCTGACGCCCCAGACCTCCACGGCGCTCGGCGGCCGCCGAGCGCAGGGCCGTACGGCGCAGCGTGCGCTCGAACTGGCCGGCGAAGCGCTCGCGGTGCAGGACGCCGGCGCCTTCGCGATCGTGTTCGAGGCGATCCCTGCCGCGATCGCCGCGGAGATCACACGGCTGCTGGAGATACCGGTGATCGGGATCGGCGCCGGCGCCGAAACCGACGGGCAGGTGCTCGTGCTCCACGACATGCTCGGCATCTATCCCGGCCGCGCACCACGCTTCGCCAAGCAATACGCCGAGTTGCGCTCGGCGATGCTCGCCGCCGTGAGCGACTACGCCGACGAGGTCCGGACCGGGCGCTTCCCAACTGCCGAGCACACCTTCTCGATCGATCCCGTGGAACTCGCGGCCTGCCGGGTGGGGCGGGCAGCGCTGGCGCGCTGTGCGTGCGCCCGCGCCCCTGCCCTCGGGCGGCGGCCGCCACCTTGCGCCGGCGCGCGCCGGCACGGCGCACCGTCGGGCCGGCCCCGAGCAGCGGCTCGAGGAATCGGCCCGTGTGCGACTCGGCAACCGCCGCGACCTGCTCGGGCGTGCCTGTCGCGACAACCCGGCCGCCTTCGTCTCCGCCCTCGGGACCCAGGTCGATCAGACGGTCGGCGCTCTTGATCACATCGAGGTTGTGCTCGATCACGACGACCGAGTTGCCTGCGTCGACGAGCCGGTGGAGCACCTCGAGCAGCCGCGCAACGTCGGCGAAATGCAGTCCTGTGGTCGGCTCGTCGAGGATGTACAGCGTACGGCCGGTCGCGATCTTCGACAGCTCGGTGGCCAGCTTGATGCGCTGCGCCTCGCCACCCGACAGCGTCGTCGCCGGCTGCCCAAGACGGATGTAGCCGAGTCCCACGTCGCTCAGCGTGGCAAGCCGCCGGTGGATCGCCGGAATGTGCTTGAAGAACTCGAGCGCCTCCTCGACCGGCATGTCGAGCACGTCGGCGATCGTCTTGCCCTTGAAGCGGACCTCGAGCGTCTCGCGGTTGTAGCGGCGGCCGTGGCACTGTTCGCATGGCACGTAGACGTCGGGGAGGAAGTGCATCTCGATCCTGATCTGGCCGTCCCCGCGGCAGACCTCGCAGCGCCCGCCCTTGACGTTGAACGAGAACCGGCCCGGCTTGTAGCCCCGCGCCCGCGCCTCGGCGGTCTTCGAGAACAGGTCGCGGATCACGTCGAACAGGCCTGTGTAGGTCGCCGGGTTCGAGCGCGGCGTGCGCCCGATCGGCGACTGGTCGACGGCGATGATCTTGTCGAGCGCTTCGATTCCCGACACCTCGCGGTGCGCGCCCGGACGCTGGCGGGCTCGGTGCAACCGGTTGGCGACGGCCTTGTAGAGAACGTCGTTGACCAAGGTCGACTTGCCCGAACCCGACACGCCGGTGACGCAGGTGAGCGTCCCCAACGGTATTTGCACGTCGATGCCCTGGAGGTTGTGCTGGCGCGCGTCGTGGATTTCCAGCGCCCCGCTCGGCGTTCGCCGCCGCGCCGGCACCTCGATCCGCGCCGCCCCCGAGAGGAACTGCCCGGTGAGCGACTCGGCGACCGCTTCGACCTCGCTCGCGGTGCCCTGAGCGACGATCCTCCCGCCGTGCTCGCCGGCGCCCGGACCGAGATCGACGAGGTGGTCGGCGGCGCGCATCGTCTGCTCGTCGTGCTCGACGACGAGCACCGTGTTGCCGAGGTCGCGCAGCCGCTCGAGCGTCGCGACGAGCTTCGCGTTGTCGCGCTGGTGGAGACCGATCGAAGGCTCGTCCAGCACGTAGAGCACGCCGACCAGCGCCGATCCGATCTGCGTCGCGAGCCGGATCCGTTGCGCCTCGCCGCCCGACAGCGTCGCAGCGGCGCGGTCCATCGAGAGATAGCCGATGCCGACGTTCTCCAGGAACCGTAGGCGCTCGCCGATCTCGCGCACGATCAAACGCGCGATGTGGCGCTCGGTGTCGCTCAGCTGCA
>JBEKSK010000372.1:0-2617 GCA_049517155.1 Solirubrobacteraceae bacterium | reverse complement strand
CCAAGTCCTTCGGCTCCACGGCGGCGCTGCGGGACGTTTCACTCGCTGTCGTCGAGGGCGAGTGTCACGCCCTGGTCGGCCGCAACGGTGCAGGTAAGTCCACCCTCGTGGCGGCCCTGACCGGACTGCTGAAGCCCGACAACGGCCAGATCCTGCTCGCCGGCGAGAAGGCGCCGGCGCTCGTGGACCGCGCCGCCTGGCAGTCACGCGTCGCGTGCGTCTACCAGCACTCCAAGGTAGTGCCGACGCTCACGGTCGCAGAGAACCTGTATCTGAACCGCTTCGAGCGCCGCCGGGTGTCCTGGCGCGCAATGCGCAATGGCGCGCGCCGCATCCTCGACGAGTGGGGCTTCGAAGTGGACGTAGACCTACTGGCATCTGAGTTGTCGGTCGAGCAGCGCCAGGTCGTCGAGATCGCGCGCGCGCTCACGATCGGCGCCCGCTTCCTGATCCTCGACGAGCCGACCGCCTCGCTCGAAGCCCGAGCCGTCGAGCGCCTCTTCGGCCATGTGCATCGCCTCAAGGCCTCCGGCGTGGGAGTGATGTACATCTCGCACCACCTCGAGGAGATCTACAAGATCTGCGACCGCGTCACCGTAGTTCGCGACGGCAGGCACATCCTCACCGGCGAAGTCTCCGAGATCGATCAGGAGGCGATCATCGGGGCGATGGTCGGCAGCGCGGTCGTCCCGGTTTCCTCGTCGTCGTCGGCGCTGGCGAGCGATGCGTCGCCGCGGCTGAAGATTGAGAACCTGTCCGTCAGCTCGAGCCTCGGGTCGGTCGAAGACGTGAGCCTCGAGGTGCGCGCGGGTGAAACCGTCGGCCTCGTCGGCCTGCGCGGCTCAGGCAGCTCCACAGTCGGCGATGTGGTGGCCGGACTGGTCAAGCCCACCGGCGGCACCGTCGTCCTGGACGGCAAGCCGCTCGCGTTCGGCAAGGTCGACGGCGCGCTGGCCCGTGGCGTCGGATATGTGCCCGAGGACCGCCACGCTCGAGGCTTCGTCGGGCTCCTCGGCGTCGGCGAGAACCTGACGCTGCCGATTCTCAAGCGCCTTTCGCGCTTCGGCTTCGTCTCGGTCAAGCGACGCAACCAGGCGGCCGCCGACCTCATCACGCGCCTGCAGGTGGTGGCAAGCAGCGGCGCTCAGCCGGTCGGCGAGCTGAGTGGCGGCAACCAGCAGAAGGTGGTCGTCGGGAGAGCGCTTTCGAGCAACCCTTCACTGCTGGTGATCATCAGCCCGACGGTCGGAGTCGATGTCGCCTCCAAAGCAGCGCTGCTGCGAATCGTCGAGGAAGCACGGGCCGGCGGTGCGGCGGTGCTGCTGGTCTCCGACGACCTCGAGGAGTTGCGCATCGCGACGCGTCTGATCGTAATGGTGCGTGGCCGCATCGTCCGGGAGTTCCGCGAGCGCCCCTGGGACGAGGCCGATCCGATAGCCGCGGCGGAGGGGTTGGCGGCATGACCGACATGCAACTTGGAGAAGTCACACCGTCCGGCGGGCAGCTCCCCGAGGCCTCGGTGTCCTCTGCGCTGGATCCGCGGCGCACGATCGCGTCCGCGGTCGGGAGCTCGATCCGTGAGCTAGCTTTGCTGCCCGCACTCGCCGCGATCATGATCGCCGGGACGATCGCGAGCCCGGCGTTTCTGACGAGCAGCAATCTCACCACGGTTGTCCAGTTCTCGGCTGCGCTCGGCCTACTCGTCGTCGCCGAGAGTCTGATCCTGATCTTTGGCGAACTCGACCTCTCGCTGCAGTCCGTCTACGGGCTCGCGCCGATGCTCGCGGCCTGGTGGACCGTGCACCCCAATGTTCGGCTCGGCGTCGTCGGGTCAGGGACCGATCTGCCGCCGGTGGTCGGCCTGCTCGTACTGCTGGCGGTGGGAGCGATCGTGGGCCTGGTCAACAGCACGCTGGTGGTGAAGTTCAAGATGAACGCCTTCATCCTCGGCCTCGCGATGCTGATCCTGCTCGCCGGGCTTCAGCAGGGAATCCCCAACGACGCGACGGTCTACTCGCTGCCGGCGGCATTCACCTACATCGGAGCTCACGACTGGCTCGGCGTGCCCGTCGCGGCGTGGATCGAGGTGGCGGTATTCGTCGGCGTCGGCTTGTTCATGCGCTACCACCGGGCGGGACGCGCGATCTATGCGATCGGTGGCAACATCGAAGCCGCCCGCGCAGCCGGCATCAAGGTCGACCGCATCCGCATCAGTTGTTGGGTGTTCGCAGGAGTGCTGGCCGCCGTTGCCGGTCTGATGACCGCCGGCCAGGTCGACGCGGTAACGGCCAATCAGGGAGCGACGCCCGGAATTATCTTCACCGTCTTCGCCGCCGCCGTGATCGGCGGCATCTCGCTCGACGGCGGCAAGGGCAGGATGGTCGGGGCGTTCACCGGCGTCCTTTTGCTTTCGCTCGTTCAGAACGTGCTGACGCTCGCCAATGTCTCGTCCTTCTGGATCAGCGCGGCGGACGGCGCGATCATCGTGCTCGTGCTCCTGGTGACTCGCGGGATCGGCTCTCTACAGGGACGCAGCAGACCGTGGTGAAGCCGCTCCACCGCGAGCGCGAACAGGAGGTGGATTGATGAAGATCGTTTCGCTGGAAGTGCGAGACAT
>JBEKSK010000371.1:0-2632 GCA_049517155.1 Solirubrobacteraceae bacterium | reverse complement strand
CATGCGCGGGCGTAGCTCTCCGCCAGGACCGCCCCCGGCGCCGTGCCGCCACCGAGCGTCGCCACGACCGCCACGGCGGCAGCGACGAGGATCGCCAGGCCCGCGGCCAGGCCTGCGAGACGCCGGCGCCTATCGGGTTTCCGGCGATCCAGCGCCGATGCCACGCATGTCGATCACCCGGGCAGCCTAACGCGCAACGTGGCTTCGCCTGCCGGCATCGCCAACCCGTCGACGCCGCTACCGCTACGCTCGCCGGCGAGCCATGACCACGCTCGACTGGCTGATCGTCGCCGCGACGCTGGTGTTCGCGCTGTCCGGCTACTTCCGGGGTTTCATCGTCGGCGTCCTGTCGCTGGCCGGGTTCGTCGCCGGGGCGATCGCCGGCACGCGGCTGGCCGACGCGCTGCTGGCGGGCGGAGCAGGATCCCCTTACGCGCCGCTGTTCGGGCTGATCGGCGCCCTGGTCGCCGGCGCGATCCTGGCGATCGGCTTCGAGGGTGTCGGCATCCGCTTGCGCCGCGGCCTGCGCCTGCCGTTCCTCGGTCTCGCCGACGGGCTGCTCGGAGCGCTGCTCAGCGCCGCCGTCGCGCTCACCCTGGCGTGGATCCTCGGCGTCGTCGTGCTCGCACTGCCGGGGACGGGGGCGCTGCGCAACGAGATTCGCCGCTCGTCGATCCTGCGCCGGCTCGACGAGCTCCTGCCGCCGTCGGGCGTCGTCCTGCACGCCCTCGCGCGGATCGATCCGCTGCCGGCGATCGCGGGTGTCGGCAGCTCGATCGCGCCGCCGCCGGCTAGCGCCGCCGCGACGCCCGCAGTGGCCCGCGCGGAGCGCAGCGTCGTTCGCGTGATCGGCACGGCCTGCGGGATCGGGATCGAGGGCTCCGGCTGGGTCGTCGCGCCCGGCGAGGTGCTGACCAACGCCCACGTCGTCGCCGGCGAGAACGACACGACGGTCGAGGTCGCCGGCGGCCCGCCCGGGCTCGCCGCCACCGCGATCCTCTTCGACGCGCGCAACGACCTCGCGATCCTGAGCGTTCCCGGCCTGCGCGAGCCCGCCCTCCAGCTCGCCGGCGCCGCGGTCGCCGGCACCGCGGGCGTGGTGCTCGGCTACCCGCTCGACGGCCCGTTCGCGGCGGAGCCGGCGCGAATCGGCGCGACTGCGACGGTCGAGACCGACGACGCCTACGGCCGCGGGCCGCTGCCGCGACTGCTGACCGAGGTGCGTGGCCTGGTCCGCCCTGGAAACTCGGGCGGCCCGGTGGTCGATGCGGCCGGCGCGGTGCTCACCACCGTCTTCGCGGCGACCACCGGCGCGGGTCCCCGTGGCGGCTACGGCGTTGCCAACGCGACCGTGCGCGCAGACCTTGCGCACGCGGGCGCGCCGGTATCGACGCAGGGCTGCACAAGCTGACGGCGCTCGGGGCGCTACGCTGCGAGCGCATGGCCGAAGAGCCCAAGACCCTCGTGATCGCCGAGAAGCCGTCCGTCGGACGCGACCTCGCGCGCGTGCTGCCCGGCCCGTTCGCCAAGCACGAGGGCTACCTCGAAGGACCCGAGCACATCATCACCTGGGCGGTCGGCCACCTCGTCCAGCTCGCGGAGCCCGACGAGTACGACCCCAAGTTCAAGCGCTGGCGGATGGCGGACCTCCCGATCGTCCCCGAGCGCTTCAAGCTCGTCGTCCGCGACGAACGCTCGCGCAAGCAGATGTCGGTCGTCACGGCGCAGCTTCACCGCGGCGATGTGACCGAGGTGATCAATGCCTGTGACGCCGGGCGTGAGGGCGAGCTGATCTTCGCCTACCTCTACGAGAAGGCGGGATCGAAGCTGCCGGTGCGCCGGCTGTGGCTGTCCTCGATGACCGCTGCCGCGATGCGCGAGGCGTTCGCCACGCTGCGCCCGTCGGCCGAGCTCGCGCAACTCGAGCAGGCGGCGCGTTCGCGCTCGGAGGCCGACTGGATCGTCGGCATGAACGCGACCCGCGCGGCGACGATCCGGCTGCGCTCGTCGTTTGACGGCGCCGTGTCGCTGGGGCGCGTGCAGACACCGACGCTTGCGATCATCGCCCGGCGCGAGGAGGAGATCCGCGCCTTCGTGCCCGAGCCCTACTGGCTCGTGGACGCCCGCTTCGAGCCCTCCGAGGATTCCTCGCGGCGCTACGGCGGCCGCTTTCACGCGGGCGCCAAGCCGCGCCTCGCGACCGAGGCCGAGGCGCTCGCGATCGTCGCGGCGGTGCGCGATCAGGGCGGTGAGATCACCAAGGTCGAGAAGCGCGAGGTGACCGAGAAGCCGCCGATGCTCTACGACCTGACCTCGCTCCAGCGCGACGCCAACACCCGCTACGGCTTCTCCGCGCGGCGCACGCTCGGCGCGGCCCAGCGGCTCTACGAGGAGCACAAGGCGCTGACCTACCCGCGCACCAACTCCCGCTTCCTGACCTCGGACATGGCGGCCGAGATCAAGCCGACGGCGGAGCTGGTCGGCGCGCGGCCCGAATACCGCGAGGCCGCCGCCTACGTCACGGGCCTTGACCTGCTGCCGCTCGCACGCGTGATCGACGACAGCAAGGTCACCGACCACCACGCGATCATCCCCACCCGCGCCGAGCATCCTGTCGAGAAGATGGACACCG
>JBEKSK010000370.1:0-2634 GCA_049517155.1 Solirubrobacteraceae bacterium | reverse complement strand
TGGTTGAGCCGCCAGCGCCGCCGGCGGCCATCCGAGAAGGCCTCGCGGAACAGCGTCCGCGTCTGCTCGACGCCGAGGAAGTGATCCTGGTCGGGCGCCTTCTCGTAGGCGTAGGCGGGGGAGATCATCATCGCGTCGACCTCCAGCTCGTCGTTGAGGAAGTCGAGCACGCGGCGTACGGTGGCTGGCGAGTCGTTGGTGAAGAAGGTCGTGTTCGTCGTCACGCGGAAGCCGCGGCGCTTGGCCTCGGCGATCGCCTGGACCGCCTTGTCGAAGACGCCGTCGCGGCAGACGGACTCGTCGTGGCGCTCGCGCAGGCCGTCGATGTGCACCGCCCAGGCGAAGTACTGGGACGGCTTGAAGAGGTCCATCTTCTTCTCCATCAGCAGAGCGTTGGTGCACAGGAACACGTACTTGCGCCGCTTGATCAGCTCGGAGGCGATCACGTGGATGTCGGGATGGATCAGCGGCTCGCCGCCCGCGATCGAGACCATCGGGGCACCGCTCTCCTCGATCGCCGCGATCGCGTCGGCCACCGGCATGCGCCGGCGCAGGAGCTCGTCGGGCTGCTGGATCTTGCCGCAGCCCGCGCACGCCAGGTTGCACTGATAGAGCGGCTCGAGCTCGACCAGCAGCGGGAAACGATGGCGCCGCGCGAGCCGCTGGCGCATGACGTAGGTGCCGATTCGGATGCTCTGGCGCGCGGGGACGGGCATCGCTCAGCTCGCCGCGTCCGCGGCCGCTGGGGCCGGCTGCGCGCGGACCTGCGGCGGCAGGTTGAAGTGGGTGTCCTCGGTCGCGACGGTGAGTTCGCGCAGCGTCAGCGAGCCGAGGCCTCCGAGCGCGGCGACGACCTCCTGCACCAGCGACTCCGGGGCCGAGGCGCCGGCGGTCACGCCGAGCCGCTTGATCCCGACGAGCAGCTCGGGCGCGATGTCCTGCGCGCGCTCGACGAGCTGCGCGCGCGATCCGGCGCGCTCCGCGACCTCGACCAGGCGCCGGGAGTTCGACGAGTTCTGCGAGCCGACCACGAGGATCAGCTCGCAGTCGCGTGCGATCGCGCGCACCGCGTCCTGGCGGTTCTGGGTCGCGTAGCAGATGTCCTCGGAGGCCGGCACGACGAGTGCCGGCGCGCGCTCGCGCAGCGCCGCCACGATCGTTGCGGTCTCGTCCACGGCGAGGGTTGTCTGGGTGAGGACCGCCACACGGTCGCAGTCTTGCAGGTCGAGCTGCCGGGCCTCGTCGATGCTCGCGATGACGCGCGTGTGGCCGGGCGCCTCGCCGACCGTCCCCTCGACCTCCTCGTGGTCCTCGTGGCCCACGAGCACGATCTTGTAGTCGCCGGCGGCAAAGCGCCGCGCCTCGGCGTGGACCTTGGCCACCAGCGGGCAGGTCGCGTCGATCACGTCGAGCCGGCGCTCGATCGCGTGACGGCGCACCGCCGGTGAGACGCCGTGGGCGGAGAAGATCACGGTCGCGCCGGCCGGCACCTCGTCCACCTCCTCGACGAACACCGCACCGCGTGCTTCGAGCTCGCCGACGACGTGGGCGTTGTGGACGATCTGCTTGCGCACATAGACCGGCGCGCCGCGCTGCGCCAGCGCCCGCTCGACGATCTCGACCGCCCGCGTCACACCCGCGCAGGAGGCCCTCGGCGCTGCGAGCAGGACCTCGCGGTGCCCGAGCGCCTGCGCCCAGGTCTCGAGCAGGGAGCTCGCCTCGCGCAACGCGCGAAACGCGCGGCGAGCCGCGACGGCGGTCCGCGCGGGATTGCGGAACTCGTAATGGGGGGTGTCCATCACGACGCGCAGCGTGAGCAGCGGCTGCGTGCCGGCGTGGCGGTCGGCGAGCCAGGCCGACTCCATGTCGACCGCGAGCGCGCCGGCCAGCGCGAGCTCGCGGCGCGCAACGCCGCGCACCAGCCCGCTCGCGGACACGATCGGACCGATGTGCACGCGCAGACCGCCACGGCGCAGCACGCCGGCGAGGATCGTGGGGTCCGGGCAGGGCAGCGTCTTTGAGTCGGTGCGCAGCTCGCTCGGAAGCACGATGTCGCCGGGCTCCAGCTGCGGGTCAAGCGCGCCGCAGACGCCGGCGATCATCGCCGATCGCTGCGGCGGCTGGTGCGTCAGCCTGGCGGCGGCGCGGGCGCGGCGCGGGCCCATGCCGATCTTCTCGACGCGGCTCCACGGAGCGCCGGCGCGAATCGCGCGCGCCTCGATCGCCATCGGCGCGAGCAGCAGCAGGTCGGTGCCCTCTCGCTGCGCGCCGTGGGGGGCGCCTCGGTGCGAGCGCCGCTTCATGCGCAGCGGGCCAGTGCCATGATCGGGAACACGAGCCGGTAGAGGTGGTAGTTGATGTAGAAGTGACCGGGGAATCCGGTCCCCGTGTATTGCGGCTCGTCCCAGCCGCCGTCCTCGCGCTGTGAGGCCACGAGGAAGCGGATACCGCGGCGAACGGCCAGCGAGCGCTCGCCGGCCGCATGCAGCGCGAGTAACGCCCAGGCCGTCTGCGACGCGGTGCTGGTGCCGCGCCCGATCTCGGCGGGATCGACGTAGGAGCGCGGGTCCTCGCCCCAGCCGCCGTCGGGGTTCTGGTGGGCCTCGAGCCAGCGGACCGCGCGCCGGACGCGCT
>JBEKSK010000369.1:0-2638 GCA_049517155.1 Solirubrobacteraceae bacterium | reverse complement strand
CGCAGCACGGGGTTGAGCGCGTTCATGGCGCTCTGGAAGACGATCGAGATCTCGCGCCAGCGGAGCTTGCGCAGATCGCGGGAGCTCTCCTCGAGGATCTCCACGCCGCCTTTCGCGACGCGACTGCCCCGGTAGATCACGCTGCCGCCTGTGATCACGGCCGGTGGGCGCAACAGCCTGCACGCGCCGAGCGCCAGGGTCGACTTGCCCGAGCCGCTCTCGCCGGCGAGGCCGACGGTTTCGCCCGGCGCGAGTGCAAGGTCGACGTGGTCAACGGCCTTGACGTCGGCCGCGCCGGCCCTGTAGACGATCGACAGGTCGCGGATCTCGAGCACCGGTGGGCGCTCGCCCGCGTCGTGCCCGGGCGGTGGCGAGCCGTTCTTGGCGGCGCTGCCGGCCGGGATCATTGCAGCGGCTCCACGCGCTCGACCGGGGTCGGATCGGTCGGCCGCCAGGCACGCCGGCCGCCCCTACGGCGCCCGCTCGCGCCGCGCAGGCGCGGGTTGCCGAGCTCGTCCAGGCCGAAGTTCAGCAGCACGAGGCTCGTCCCCAGCAGCGCGGCGGCCACTCCCGGCGGAACGTACCACCACCAGTCGCCGATGCTGAACGCGTTTGCGAGCTGTGCCCAATACAGCATGACTCCGAGGTTCCAGGTGGAGAAGTTGGCGACGCCGATGAAGGCGAGCGCGACCGAGGTGAGAATGGCGTAGAGGAACGTCCCGACGAAGTTCGCCGCGATCAGGCTGACCTCGTTCGGCAGGATCTCGAACACGACGATCCGCCACGTCCGCTCGCCGGTCTCGCGCGCCGCTGCGATGAAGTCTCGACTTCGCAGCGTGAGCGTTTGGGCACGGATCACGCGCGCGCCCCAAGACCAGCCGAGCGCGCTGAGCACGATCGCCGTCGGAAGATCGCCGCTGTTCGGCAGGTACCCGAGCAGGACGATCAGCAGTGGCAGCGCCGGTAGCACGACAAACACGTTCATCAGCAGTGACAGGCCTTCGTCGGCGACCCCGCCGAGGAAGCCGGCCGTGACGCCGGTCGCCACCGACAGGACGGTCGCGATCGTTGCCGTCAGCACCCCGAGCAGAATCGAGGAGCGAAGGCCGACGAGCAGTTGGGAGAGGATGTCCTGACCGGTCGAGGTCGTCCCGAGCAGGTGAGCGGCGCTCGGGCCGGCCGCCGCGAGGGCATTGGTGGTCGCGCTCGGGTCATAGGGCGCGATGGCCGGCCCGATGATCGCGATCAGCAGGAACACGCCAAGCATCCCGCCGCCAACCTTTGCCTTGGCCGGCATCGACCGCAGGAACTGGCCGCGCCGCGGGACGACCGCTGCGCTGGGTTGTGGGGAGGCGACGGCGACGGCCATCAGAAGGCCGCCCTTCTACGAGTCCGCGGGTCGGCGATCACGTAGATCACGTCGGCGAGCAGGCAGGCCAGCAGCACCGTGGCGGAGATGGCGAGGAAGATTCCCTGCATCACCGGGAAGTCATCCTGACCGACCGCGTTGTAGAGCAGGTAGCCGATCCCCGGGTAGGAGAAGACGATCTCCATCACGAGCGCGCCGGCGACGACGAAGCCGATCGCCAGCGCGAAGCCCGCGATGTTAGGCAGGATCGCGTTGCGTGCCGCGTAGGTGAACATGATGCGGCGCGTTGAGAGGCCCTTCGCCTCCGCCGCGAGCACGTAGTCCTCGCCGATCGTCGTGATCATCACGTTGCGCATCTGCAGCATCCAGCCCGCCATCGACGTGACGATGATCGTCGCCGCCGGCAGGATGCCGTGGCTGATCACGCTGCCGATGAACGCGCCGTTGAACCCGGTGGGCACGCCCAGCGTCGCGCCGCCGTAGCCGGGGAGCAGGTGCCAGTCATTGGCGAACAACTGGATCGCGATCAGGGCGAGGAAGAAGTAGGGCGTGGCCTGCAGGAATGTGAAGGCCGGGAGAAGTTGGTCGAAGCGCCCTCCGCGCCGCCAGCCCGCGAGGATCCCGAGCAGCGTCCCGAGCAGGAAGCTGATGATCGTCGCGGTGCCGACCAGTGCGAGCGTCCAGGGCAGCGCGGTCTTCAGCACGCTGACGACGGACGACGGATAGGCCGCGGTCGATACGCCGAGGTTGCCGTGGATCAGGTGGTCGAGGTAAATGCCGTACTGGTGCAGCAGGCTGCCGTGATGGCCGATCCCGAACTGAATGTCGAGGGCCTTGACGGCGGACGCTGTGAGCTGGGGGTGCTGCGCGAGCATCGCCTCCACTGGAGTGCCCGGGAGCAGATGCGGGATGAGGAAGTTGATCGTCAGCGCGACCCATGCGGCGACGACATAGAACCCCAACCGGCGGATCATGAACTGCATGTCCTCGACCTACCTCCTCTGGCCCCGCTCCTCCCACAAACGGCACGCGCCTCACCGCACGCGTTACATCTATGTGGAAACGCTACCATCCTCTTGCTGGCACGTCAAACCTCAACTTTCGCCCGTTGTGGGGCATCGACAGGAGACCTCAGTGCGGTATGGACACTTCGACGACGAGCGCCGCGAATACGTCGTCGAGCAGGCAGCCACGCCGCTGCCGTGGGTCAACTACCTCGGCACGGAGGCCTACTTCGGGATCATCTCCAACACCGCGGGCGGCTACTCG
>JBEKSK010000368.1:0-2654 GCA_049517155.1 Solirubrobacteraceae bacterium | reverse complement strand
GCCGCCAGCGCTCCAGCATCTCCTCGGTCTCGCTTCCAGCGGCGCCGTCGAGTGAGTCCAGATCGCTCTGGGGGTCACGCGGCTCGGGCCGGCGGCGGCGCTGGTGATCGATCGCGCGACTTCGCGTGATCAGCATGGCCCAGGTCAAAAACGACGCCAGCGCCGGGTCAAACGACGAGCGCCGCTCCCACACCTCGAGCCACACCTGCTGCTGCACGTCCTCGGCGCCGGCGCGGTCGCGCAGCTGGCTGCGCAGGTAGGCGAAGGTCGTCGCCCCGTGGCGGCGATAGAGCTGCTCGAAGGCTGAGCGGTCGCCGCGGGAGAGCTTGGCGGCGAGGCGATCGGAGGCGCCCGGCACAAGTTCGGCGCCGGGTCCGGTGAGCGTCAAGGCGAAACCGCGCCGTTTCGAGGTTGGCGGCACGGGCGAGGGCGGGTAGAAGACCGACATGGCGACATCGTTGCGCAGCTCGTCCCCGCGTCCCCTGCCTGCTCGCGCGAGTGCAGGAGCGGGCGGCATGGTTCACCCACACCCTACGCGACGCGGAGTCGCGGGGAGTCGGCTACCGCGTCGCGCGTTTTTCGGGTGTGAGAGTGCGGGCTACATGCTGGGCGGCAGCAGCACCCCGTTGATCACGTGGATGATTCCGTTGGTTGCACGGATGTTCGTCTGGATGACCTTGGCCTGGTTCACGAAGACCGAGCCGCCGGAGACGCGAATCGCGAGCGAGGCGCCCTCCACGGTGGCGACGCTCTTCAGCGTTACCACCTTGCTCGCCGGCACCGCGCCGGCGACGACGTGGTAGAGCAGCACCGACTTCAGCTTCGCCTTGTTGGCGGCCAGCGCCTTCAAGGTCGCGGCCGGCACCTTCGCGAACGCGGCGTTCGTCGGCGCGAAGACGGTGTAGTCGGTCTTACCCGACAGGACGCCGACCAGCCCGGCCTCCTTGAGCAGCTTCACAAGGGTCGAGAAGTTCGGGTCGGCAGCGGCGATCTGGACGATCGTCTTGGTCGGCGCACTCGACGTGCGGGCGCCGGTCGCGCCGGCGACCGCCGGGACCGCGGCCACGACGACGGCGCAGCTGATGAGGGCAATGAGTCGCTTCAAGAGGGATCCTTTCGCAGGGGAGGTGATCAACTCCCTATACGCAGGGGCCCGCTCTGGCGGTTGGAAAAGTTTTGCCTGGCCGCCGCTACTTCGGCGGCAGCGTCTGCACGTAGCTGACGCTGCGCGTCACCCACGCGCGAAGCTCTGCCATGCGCGCCACGCCTTCCGGCGCGACCCTGATCCACCCCTCCATCACGCGCCCGCCGATGTTCATCAGCGAGGCGTGCGGGAGCGCCAGGGCCGCGTCGGTGTCGGCCGGGTGGATCCGGGCCAGCAGTCCGCCGTTACGCGATGCGCTGACGGACATGTGGCCGTTCAGCAGGAACGCGAGACCGCCGAACATCTTCTTCTCGCTGATCGCGTCCACCGGCGCGAGCAGTTCGCGCAGCCGGTTTGCGAGATCCTCGTCGTAGGCCATCGTGGTGCATGAGCGTAGCGAGGCCTCGCGCGCCGCGCACGCTGCCGGCGCCGGCGCGCCGCCGGCCCAGCCGCCCGCCGGCGTATAGTCGCTTGGACGTGTCCGACTTCCCCAAGACCACGGTCGAGCAGACCGTCGAGATCGAGTCGCTCGTGTCCGAGGCGCTCGAGACGCTCGATCAGATCCGCTACTCGCTGAAGACGCTCGAGGATCGCTTGAAAGCGGCGGCGGCCCAGTCGCGCCCGCCCGCGCCGCCGGCCGACGGCGTCGGCTGAGCGCGCGCGCGCCGGCCAGGCCGCTTCAGTCCAGGCGGAAGATCTCCTCAAGCGGCGGCGGGCCCCCGTCTCCGACACGCTCCTGGAGCAGCTCCGCCATCGCGTCCTGCCAGCGGCTGCTCACCTCCTGCGCGGCCATATAGCGGCCTGAGGCCTCGAGGTCGTCGGCCTCGAAGTAGCCGAAGACGCTGTCGCCCGAGCGGAAGATCGTGTAATTGCGCACGCCGGCGGAGCGCAGCGCGTCGAGCATCGCCGGCCAGACGTCGCGGTGGGCGGCGAGATAGTCGTCCATCCGCTCGGGACGGACGTGTAGGACGAAACCGCAGCGCTGTGTCATGGAAGCTCCTTGTTGACGACGAGGACGATCAGCCGGCGCGGGCCGTGGACGCCCTCGACGCGGCTCAGTTCGATGTCGGAGGTCGCCGAGGGGCCGGATATGAAGGTGATCGGCCGCTGCTGCGCCCGCACCAGCGCCGCCAGCGGCGCCATCGCCTCGGGAACCGTCTCGACGACCTGCTCCTCGCCGACGACGCAGACGTGCAGATCGGGGACGAGCGTGATCGCACGCCGGCCCTCGGCGGGGGCGGCGCTCAGCACGATCGTGCCCGTCTCGGCGATCGCGAGCGTGCAACCGGTCAGCACGCCGTCGACGCGGTCGAGCTCGGCAAGCGTGAGCGGTGCGTCGGTGACGAACTCGAACCCCTCCGCGAGCCACCCTCGCGGGATCCCGGCGGGAACGCACACGCGCGCGGCGCCGGCGCCGGCGAGCGCCGCGCCGATCGCGGCAGACAGAGCGCCCGCGCCGACGCGGCGCACCTCCGCCTGATAGTCGCCGATCCGCTCGCACAGGAGCTCG
>JBEKSK010000367.1:0-5228 GCA_049517155.1 Solirubrobacteraceae bacterium | reverse complement strand
CGTGGCATTTGGCGTCCTTCCGGTTGAGGGCGGCACGGTCTCCCAGTCGCTGATCAACGCCACCAACGGCGACATCCTCGGAATTCCAAAGTCGGTCTGGATCGTCTTTGTGCTGCTTTTGATCTGGCGCTGGGTGCGCTCGACGCGGTTCCTTGACGACCTCGTGGCGATCGGCAGCGACGAGAGCCGGGCGCGGCTGCTCGGAGTCCAGATCAGCAAGCGCAAGGTCCAGGCCTACGCGGCCTGCGGCCTGCTTGCCGCGCTGGCGTCGATCTGGGTGACGGCGCAGACGCAGTCGGGCTCTCCGGACGGCGGTGACCAGTTCATCCTCGCCTCCGTCGCGGCCGTTGTGATCGGCGGTACGAACATCTTTGGCGGCAAGGGGTCGGCGGCGAGCTCGATGATGGGCGCGATCGCGTTCCTGCTGATCCCGATCCTGGTCTTCGCCCTGAACCTCACGTCGTTTTGGGGCATCTTCTTCCAGGGCCTGATTCTGATCATTGCCGTCACCTTCAACTCGATAATTCAAACGAGGTCACAGCGGTGAGCGAGGGACTCCTCGACACCCTGCGCAAGCACCGGTCGATCGTGCTGGCGTTCGTTCTCGCCTTTGTGCTCTTCCTTGTGGGAACAGTCCAGGCGAGTGGCTTTGCCAGCTACGACCACATACGCACGGTCCTCATCACTGCGTCTTTCATCGGGCTCGTCGGCGTCGGTCAGACACTGTGCATGCTGACCGGAGGCATCGATCTGTCGATCCCCTCCAACCTCGCCGGCGCAGCCGTGTTGACCGCTTTTCTCGCCAATGGCAGCTCGGCGCCGCTGATCTGGATCATTCCGATGGTGATCGGCTTTGGCATGGTGATCGGGCTGATCAACGGTCTGGGCGTCGCCTACGCGGGTGTGCCGCCGATAATCATGACGCTCGGGATGAACAGCGCAATACAGGGGCTGCTGCTCATATATACAAATGGCGGCCTTGCCGCGTCGGCCCCGAGCAGTCTCGTCAATTTCGTCAACGGGGACACGCTCGGCCTCTCGACGATGCTGTTGATCTGGGTTGGCATCGCGGCCCTCGCCACGGTGCTGCTCAGCCTGAGTGCGTTCGGGCGCAAGCTGTACGCCGTCGGCACGAACCCTGCTGCCGCGCGACTCGCTGGCGTGAACGTCAAGCGCGTGCTCGTTGTCCCATATGTCGTTTCGGGAGCGGGCGCCGCGGTGACGGGGGTGCTGCTGCTCGGCTACCTCGGCCAAGCCTTCATCACGATGGGTGACGTTTACCTTTTCTCCTCCGCTGTCGCGGTGGCCGTCGGCGGCGCTTCAATCCTTGGCGGCAAGGGCCATTACATCGGCACAGTGGCCGGCGCGATCATCCTCACGCTGATCACGGCGAACCTGAATCTGATCTCGCTCGGGGAGTCCGCGATCGACATCGCCTACGGCGTCATCCTGCTCGTGACCGTGTACCTCGCGACGCTTCGATTGCGCAGGAGGTAGGCGATGGCACACACTCCCATGCTCGTGCGCGCAGCTGCGCGGAGTGGCCGTGACGGAGGCATGACGTGGGCGCGCTGAGCGAAAAGGTCTGTGTGCTGATCGGCGGCGGCGGTGGGATCGGTGCCGCGACAGCGCTCGCCTATTCGCGCGAGGGAGCCTCTGTGGTCGTCGGCGACCTCAATGCCGAACTCGCGCAGGCAGCAGCCGAGCGGGTGCGCGAAGGCGGCGGCGAAGCGTGGGGTTCGAAGATCGACGCGCTGGCGGAGGGCCAACTCGACGAGCTGATCGCCATGGTGGTCGAGCGCCACGGACGTCTGGACGTGTTTCACAACCTGACGAGCACCACCGTTCTTGCGCCCTCGGTTGAGTTGTCGCTGGCGGACTTCAGGAAGGTGTTCGAGGCGACCGTGCTCGGGCAGTTCGCGGGCGCACAGGCGGCCGCGCGGGCGATGATCGCCGCGGGAACGGGCGGCTCGATCATCAACATGAGCTCGATCGGCGGCCATGGTGGCCTGCCGCGCCGCGCCGCCTACACCGCGAGCGCTGCAGCGATCGTCAACCTGACCAAGACGCTCGCCGTCGAGTGGGCACCGCAGCGGATCCGGGTGAACGCGATTGCCCCGGCCTGGATCCTGACCGACGCGCTGCGCGGCTACAACGATTCCTTCCCCGGCGTGCTCGATTTCGACGCGCTGAAGGAGCGCATTCCGCTCGGCCGCTTCGGCGAGGTCGAGGAGATCGCCGCAGTTGCGGTGTTCCTCGCCTCCGACGCGAGCAGCTTCGTGACCGGCACGACGATTCTCGCCGACGGTGGCGTGACCGCCTACGTCGGGCCGGGCGGAAGGCCCAGTGAGCAGTGATCCAGCCAAGGAGAGTGACGCCGTGAAGATCTTCAACACAGAGATACCCAAGCGCGAACTGCTGCGCCGCGTCGGCAATCTCGCCCAGGTCGGAGGCGTGTCGCTGCTCTCGCACGAGCAGGGATACGCGCGCGGCAGCCGCTTCCTCGAGTTCCGGACCGGGAGCGGGTTTCGCTTCGGCGTGAACGTCGATCGCGGAATGGACCCGGGCTACGCCGAGTTCAACGGCGCGTCGCTCGCGTGGCTCGCGCCGAAGATCTTTCCCGCGCCGTCGTTTTGGGAGAACGACGACCACGCCTGGGTCCGCTGTGCAACACCGCGGGGCTCGTGACGATCGGGAACCCCCAGACCGTGGACGTGTCGCATTTCAAGTTCCACTCGCGCCACGAGGATCGCTACGGCACCCACGACCGCGTTGCGATCCTGCCGGCGAGTCACTTCAACTTCGGCGAGCGCTGGGAGGACGAGGGCTGCGTGCTGTGGGCCGAGGGCACCGTACGCCAGGAGATCGTCTACGGCGAGAACCTGCTGCTCACGCGCCGCTATGAGGCCGAGGTCGGCGGGAGCACGTTCACGATCCGCGACGTCGTCCGCAACGACGGGTTTTACCCGACGCCGCACCAGCTGCTCTACCACTTCAACATTGGCTACCCCGTCGTCGACGAGGGAGCGGAGCTCTTGGCGTCGGTCACGGCCGAGGTGGCCGGGTCGATCTTCGATGAGGAGCAGGGCGCGAGCGAGCGCTATCGGCATTTCAGCGGACCCGAGGAGAAGTTCTTCGCTGAGGGCTTCGAGCTGCCGATGGCGAGCGGGGCCGATGGCTGGGTTTCCGCAGCGGTCGTCAATCGCGCCTTCAAGGGCATCGACGGCGGCCTGGGTGTGTCGCTGCGCTACAACCCCGAGACGCTGCCGGTGTATCTGGAGTGGCGGATGATGGGCGAGGGCCTCTACGCGGTCGGGATGGAGCCCTCCACCAACGGCTTCCAGACCATTCCCGAACTGATCGAGGCCGGCTATCCGATCATGATGGAGCCGGGCGAGGAGCGGGTCTACGAGCTCGAGTTCGGCGTGCTCGCCGGCGGTGAGGCAATAGACGCGTTCGCGGCGTCGCTGCCCGCCGTGACTCCGAGGGGGCTCTGATGGCGGAGATCGTGATCCAGGCTGTCGGTGTGGGCATGGAGGAAGCGCTGATCGTCAGCTGGCTGAAGCAGCCCGGCGACGCCGTCGCCGTCGACGACCCGGTCGCCGAAATCGAAACCGACAAGGCCACGATGGATGTCGTCAGCCCGTTCGCGGGAACGCTCGGGCCGCACCTGGTGGGGGCCGGAGACATCGTCGCGGTGGGCACGGCGATCGTGGCGGTCCTCGACGGCAGCGAACCGGCGGCGGCCGAGCCGGCGCCGGACGCGCCTGAGCGCTCGGTGGGCAAGAGCGAAACACCAGGGGCCGCGCAGGGACCCGCCGGCGAGATCGCACCGGCCGATGGTGCTCCGGCGCCGCACCGGCTGAGCCCGCGCGCTCGCCGCCTTGCCGCGGCGGCCGCCGGCCCGCAGACGGCCGGCACGACCGCGACCGCGGCCGCGGCCGCGGCGCCGGCGGGCGACGGGCGCTTCCGCCAGCTGATCGCCACGAAGGTCGCCGAGTCATGGCGGGAGATCCCGCACTTCACCGTTTCGCGCGAGGTCAACGCAGCGGCGTTGGCGAAGCGCCTGGAGATCCTGCGCGCCGAGGGCGGCGAGCCGGTACCGACGCTCACCGACCTGCTGCTCGTCGCGCTCGCGCGTGCGCTGCACGATGGCGGCGATGGCGGCGATGGCGCGCAGGTCGATGTCGGACTCGCGGTCGCCACCGTCCACGGTGTCGTGATCCCGGTCGTCCGCGACGTGCTCGGTCAGGATCCGGCGCAGCTGGCGCGCTCGCGCCAAGACGCAATCGAGCGGGCGCGAGCCGGGAAGCTGGGCAAGGACGATCTGAGCGCCACGCCGTCGTCGACGCTCTCCAACCTCGGGTCCTTCGGCGTCGACCGTTTCACCGGGATCGTCGCCACGGGGCAGACGAGCCTGCTCACCGTCGGGCGAGTCCTGCCGCGACCCGTCGCCGGCGACGACGGCGAGATCAGCGTGCAGAGAATGTTCGACGCAACTCTGAATGCCGACCACAGGGTCGTCGACGGGGCGCAGGCCGCACGCCTGCTCGTCGCGTTCGCGACAGCAGCCGAGACGATGGCCTCGGACCACTGAGAGAGGAAGCCAAGTGATGGAAGACAACGGAACCGTTGCAACCGCGCCCCAGGAGCCGCTCGTGATCGCGCTCGACGGGGTGCCCCTCGACGATCTCGGTGAATGGCTGCAGACGATGCTCGTGATCCGCGAATTCGAGGAGTCGCTCGAAGCGCTGACGGCGAACGGCAAGATTCCCGGCTCGGTGCATCAGGCGTCGGGCCAGGAGGCCGTCGCGGTTGGCGTCATCCGCGCGCTGCAGGCGGGCGACATCGTCGCGAGTCCGCATCGGCCGCACCACCATGCGCTGGCGAAGGGGATGACGGCTAACGTCGCCATGGCCGAGCTGTGGGGCCGCGCGACCGGCTGCGCCGGCGGCCGTGGCGGGACGATGCACCTCAACGACTTCTCGCTCGGCTACTTCGGCTCCAACGGCATCGTCGGGGCGTCGCTCGGCATCGCCATGGGCGCCGCGCTCGCAGCCAAACTGCGCAACTCCGGCCAGGTCTGCGTCGGGTTCTTCGGCGAGGGCGGGGCGAACACGGGCAGAACCTGGGAGGCCGTGAACTTCGCGGCGAGCCAGAAGCTGCCGCTGATCGCGATCTGCGAGAACAACCAGTACGCGGTCGAGACCTACATCGGACGCGCGCTG
>JBEKSK010000366.1:0-2672 GCA_049517155.1 Solirubrobacteraceae bacterium | reverse complement strand
TCGTGGCCGCATCCACGAGCGTCAAATCGAGGCAGTACGGGCCGATCGCGGTCCGCGCCGCGCCGCCGCCGCCGCCCACCCCGGGCGGAACGGTCGATACGGCGGTGCCGGCCAGCGCCGCGCTCGACGCCGACGGCATGTGGATCTGGTATCTCAACCAGTCCGATGGCGGCAACCTCGCCGCGATCGCCGCGCAGGCGCAGGCCGCGGGGATCAAGACGCTGTTCGTCAAGAGCTCGGACGGCGGCTCGAACTACTGGTCGCAGTTCAGCCCGGCGCTCGTCGCACAGGTCCACGCCCTCGGCCTGGGCATCTGCGCCTGGCAGTACGTCTACGGCAGCCACCCTGCGCAGGAGGCCGCGCTTGGAATCCGGGCGGTCAAGGCCGGCGCCGACTGCCTGGTGATCGACGCCGAGGTCGAATACGACGGCAAGTACGCGGCCGCACAGACCTACATGCAGGACCTGCGCGCCGGCGTGGGGCCGAATTACCCGATCGGCCTGGCCTCCTTCCCCTACGTCGACTACCACGAGTCGGTGCCCTACTCCGTGTTCCTCGGGCCCGGCGGCGCGCAGTACGACGTACCGCAGATCTACTGGCATGAGATCGGCGACAGCCCCGATGTCGCCTACGGCCACACCTTCGTCGAGAACCGCATCTACGGCCGCCCGATCCTGCCGCTGGGGCAGCTCTACGGGGGTGTGCCGGTGTCGCAGATCGAGCGCTTCCGCCAGGTTGCGACGGCCTACGGCGCTGCGGGCCTGTCGTGGTGGGACTGGCAGTCGGCCAGCACCGCCATGTGGGGCGCGCTGAGCGCCCCGCTGAGCGACACCGCCCCGGTCACACTCGACGAGGCCTGGCCCAGGCTCGCGCTGCACGCTCGCGGCGACCAGGTCGTCTGGCTGCAGGAGCACCTCGCGGCAGCCGAGCCGCAGACCCCCACCAGCGGGATCTTCGACGCCACGACGCAGGCTGCGCTGGAGGCTTTCCAGCTCTCGCGCGCGCTGCCTGTGACCGGCGTCGCCGACGCGGCCACCTGGCCTGCGCTGCTCGCGCTGACACCGATCCCGGTGCAGTGGGCGAGCACACCCAACGGCGGTACCGGAGCCACCGGGCCGACCGGCGCGACCGGCGCGACCGGCGCGACCGGGGCCACGGGCCCCACCGGCGCGACCGGTTCAACCGGAACCGCCGGCGCGACCGGAGGCACGGCAGCCCCCTAGTGGGTCGTCCAGAAACGTTGGGCCTGAAACCCCGTCTCTGGCGAGATTCCGGGGTCGTCTGGTGGCCGGCTCGCGCTAGCGGCGCTGCGCGACGGCGGGCAACGGCTGCGTCGCGCTGAGCTGGCCCATGTCCAGCACGAACTGCACCCGCACCCGCGAGCTGGGCGCCGAAGCTCCCCGGCGGTAGATCCCGTAGGCCAGGGTCGCCTCGGTGTCGTTGTGGCCGACCAGGGCGATCTGCTCACTCGGCGTGCTGGCGTCGGTGCCGAGGTAGATCGTCTGATCGAAGAAGAACGCCTGCTCCCTCGCGCTGTCGCCCTGGCGGCCGATCAGCACGCGCAGGGTGTCGCCGGCGTCATAGGTCGCCGTGCCGAGCGCCTGATAGCCGTGGCGGGCGAGGACTGCGAGCGCCGCCGCCAGATCCCGGCCGGCTGCCGTGTTGCTCGTCGGGTTGGTTCCAACGAAGGCGGGCGCCGTCTCGGTGCGCGTCGTCGCAGTCGAGCTGGTCGTGGTCGAGTTGGTGGCGGTCGCGCTCGTCGTCGAGGTGCTGCTCTGCGCCTGCGAGCTGGTCGAGGCGGCGGACGTCTGGGAACTGGTGGCCGAGCGCGAGGAGCTGGACCCGGCGCTCGTCGCGGCGGAGGTCGTGCTCGCGGTGGTGCTCGCCGGCCCGGTCTTGGTGGCGGTGACCGCGGCTGGTGTGCTTGAGCCGCACGCGGCGAGCGTCACCGCGAGCGCGGCGGCGGCGAGTGCGGTGGCGACGGGGATGGCTCTCATCGGGCGAGGTGACGGTTCCCGTTCGCAATCGGTGCCGCCAGCGGTTATGGTCCGCCGGGACGGGAGCGAGAGCGATGGCCCGTAGAGCAGCGCCGGCACAACGGCGCTGCTCTACGCATCGTCGCAGGTGCGCGCCGGCCCCGCTCGTCTGTCGCGGCGGCGACCCACTAGGCCGCCGGGCCGCTGTCGTGGCGGTACACATTCGTTTCGCGCAGCTGAAAGCCGAGTCGCGCGTACAGCCGGTTGGCCTCCTCGCGACCGGGGCGCGAGGTGAGATCGACGGTGCGGGCGCCAGCCGCCGCCGCCAGCGCCAGGGCCGCCAGCGTGAGCCGCTCACCGACCCCCCGGCCCCGTGCCTCCTGATCGACGACGACGTCCTCGATCCACGCCCGCAGGCCGGTCGGGATCGGGAAGAGGGCGAGCGTCAGCATTCCCACGATGCGACGGTCGCCGTCGCGCGCGATCAGCAGCCGGCTTGCGCCTGCGGCGAGGAGCGCGTCGAGTTGCGCTGCGTCCGGGGCGGGCGCAGAGGCGGACAGCTGGCGCACGAGTCGCCCGACCGCCTCGAGGATCTCCGGCGAGCCGGACGAGACCTCCTCGATCTGAACCGCCGTCGCGTCGGAGGGCATCCGCGCACTCTGCCACGCGGGTGGCGTGCGCGCCGGGCGGCCGCGC
>JBEKSK010000365.1:0-2673 GCA_049517155.1 Solirubrobacteraceae bacterium | reverse complement strand
GTCCCCGACGAACGCCCCCAGGGGCCCGCGGGTGGGGCGGGGGCAACGGTCCTGCCGTCGCCGCCGGATGACGTCCAACGCGACGTGTACTGGCAGCGCCGCGCGCCGGTCCTGATCGTGGGGGGACTCGGAGCGCTCCTGGTGACGCTCATCGCGACGACACGTCTCACGCTCGTCGAGCACTCCTTCGCTCCCTATTTCGTGGTCGTCATCGCCCTCGCCGTCGTCGGCCTGGCGGCCATCTGGGGCCACGCCTCCAGGGTCTCGACCTCCCGCGCCGCGCATCGCGCGCTCGTTGACTGGTGGGCGCCCGCCTACTGGCCGACCGTCGATGTGTGGCTGCCGATCTGCAACGAGCCGCGCGAGGTGCTGCTCAACACCTGGAAGCACATCGCCGCGCTGGAATGGCCGGGCATGCTGAAGGTCACGGTGCTCGACGACGGCGGCGACCCCGAGGTGGCCGCCCTGGCGGAGGGATTCGGCTTCACCTATCTATGCCGTCCCAACCGCGGCTGGATGAAGAAGTCGGGCAATCTTCAATTCGCCTACCAGCAGACGAGCGGCGCGTTCGTCTCGATCTTCGATGCCGACTTCTGCCCGCGTCCGGACTTCCTGCTGGAGCTGATGCCCTACTTCGACGATCCGGCGCTCGGGATCGTGCAGAGCCCCCAGTACTTCGACGTGACGATGAACCAGGGCTGGCTGCAGCGCGGCGCCGGCGCTGTCCAGGAGCTCTTCTACCGCGGCATCCAGCCGGGACGCGACGCTCACGGCGCGGCCGTCTGCGTCGGCACCAACGCGATCTACCGCCGAGCGGCGCTCGACAGCAACGGTGGCACGACGATCATCGGCCACAGCGAGGACGTGCACACCGGCTTCGACCTCGCCCGCAACGGCTGGACGCTCCGCTACGTGCCCGTGATCCTCGCGACCGGCGTCTGCCCCGCCGACGTGAGCTCCTTCTTCCGTCAGCAATACCGCTGGTGCGTAGGCTCGATGTCGCTGGTGACATCGAAGAAGTTCTGGGACGCGAAGCTGTCGCTGCGGGCGCGGGCCTGCTATCTCGGTGGCTTCGGCTATTACGCCGCCACAGCGATCGCCGTGCTGATCGGGCCGGCCGTGCCGCTGGCCCTGTTGCTGTGGTTCCCGGAGCTCATTCACCTGCGCAACTACGTTCTGCTGACGCCGATCTTCCTCTGGCGGTTTGTGATGTTCCCGCGCTGGCACCGCTGCCGCTACGGGCTTGAGGCCTGGACGGTGTCGCTGATCTACGGCTGGGCGCATCTGTTCGCGCTGATCGATGTCGCACGGGGACGGCCGATGGGCTGGCGGCCGACGGGGTCCGCCGGCGGGCGTGAGCTTCGCGACCGAATCCTGATCGGGGCGCTCGTGCTGTGGTCCGGCGTGCTGAGCGTGACCTGGCTCGTGATCGCCGGGGTGCGGGACCTGGACATGGACGGCGCCCACCTCAACTTCGTCCCGATGATGGCTTTGGGAGCGTTCTCGGTGGCCGTCGTCGCCCGCGCGTTCACGCCCGTCGCGCGGCGCAAGGTTGCATGAGACGGCTTGCGCTTGCGACGATCCTCTTCGGTTTGATCGCGACAACGGCGCAGGCGCGCATGGTCGGGTTCACCGGGACGCCTGAGGTCTTCCGGGCGCTGCGCCCGCTGGCGCCCAAGGTGCACGCCCAGTTCGTCGCGTTCGGCACCGACTGGGCGCCGCTGCTGCGGGGAGACCACGAACTGGGCGCCATCCCGATGATCACCTGGGAGCCGGAGGACGCCGGCCTGCGCTCGATTGCCGCCGGTGCGCAGGACGGCTACCTGGGCAAGGTCGCCCGCGAGGTCGCCGCCTACCCGCACGTCCTCTACATCCGCTTCGCGCATGAGATGAACGGCAACTGGTACCGCTGGGGCGCGCAGCCGCTCGCCTACGTCGCGGCCTGGCGCCACGTCTGGACGATCTTCGCCGACGCGGGAGCGAGTAACGCGCGGTTCGTCTGGGCGCCTGACCTGATTGCCGGCGTGCCGCGCGCGCGCTGGCAGGCGCAGGTCCAGCGCTATTGGCCCGGGGCCCGGTACGTGAGCGACATCGGCACCTCGCTCGTCAGCTTCGCCTTCCAGGGCGCCTGGCCGCTGAGCTACCGCTTCGCGAGCATCGACTGGCTCGCGCGGCGCTACCGCAAGCCCTTCTGGCTCGCCGAGGTGAAGGTCGACTCCGCGCAGCGCTACGCCTGGCTTGGGCAGCTCGCGAGCGAGCTGAGGTCGCGGCCCTGGATCGTCGCGCTGATCTGGTCCCAGACGCCGTCGGCGGCGCAGAAGAGCGGCAAGGCGACGGGGAACATGGACTGGTCGCTGCTCGATGACCGCCAGGCCCGGCGCCTGCTCGCCGCCGCGGCGAACGCGGGTGCGTGAACCGCGCGCTACTTGGCGAGCAGGCGGATCGTTCCCTCCGGCGTGCGCAGCGCGAGCTGGCCGAGGCGCCAGCTCCACGCCGGCTGGCAGTTCGAGGTCGAGCAGGAATCGAATTCGCCGCCGAGCTCGACCCCCATCAGGTCGTAGGCGGCCGTCGCGTAGCCGTGGCCGAGAAAGCTGAGGGCCGCATCGACAAACGCCTTCGGTTGCAGCGACACCGAAGCGCTCCGGCGCTCGGCCGGCCGGTCGAGGAAGAAGG
>JBEKSK010000364.1:0-2681 GCA_049517155.1 Solirubrobacteraceae bacterium | reverse complement strand
CTGAATCGTCCCCGCGAGCCGCTCGGGCGCCACTCCCTGATCTTCGGCCGCCACGACGTAGAAGGCGAGCATGATCGCGGCGGGCCCGTTGATCGTCATCGACACGCTCACCTCGCCGAGATCGATCCCCGCAAACAGCGTCTGCATGTCGTCGAGCGTGTCGACCGCCACGCCCTCCCGCCCGACCTCGCCCAGCGACCGCGGCGAGTCGGAGTCGTGACCCATCAGCGAGGGCATGTCGAACGCCGTGCTCAGGCCGGTCTGACCCTGCTCCAGCAGGTAGCGGAAACGTTCGTTCGTCTCCTCCGCGGTCCCGAAGCCGGCGAACTGCCGCATCGTCCAAAGCCGGCCGCGGTACATCGACGGGTACACCCCGCGCGTGAACGGATAGCGGCCCGGCAGACCGATTCGATCCGCGGCCGGCAGGTCGTCCTGCGTGTAGAGCGCCCTGACCGGCTCTCCCGAGAGTGTCGTGAACGAAGCCGCATCGCGCTCGGGTGAGGCTTCGTAGGCGGCGCGCCACTGCGCGTCGCCAGCCGCCGGCTCCCGCAAAAACATGGACATCAGATAGTTGAAAGGTCGCATATTTATGGCGTCATGTCAATCACCCCCGCGGTTGCCCCCGGCCACGCTGCGCGGCGCTCGCCAATCCAATAGTTTGAACGTCACCCAGTCGTTGGGCGGCGAGCTGCCGCAAACGTGGATCGGGAGCCGCCGTTGATGAACGTGCCTGTTGTTGGTGGCGTGGTTGGACCGGGACTCACCGGCTCGGCGATCGCCTGCCCGACCGGCCCCGGCGAGCGTGAGGTGCTCTTCGAGCCCCAGGCTGGGCCGCGCGAGCGCAGCGACCCCGAGGCCGGCCCCGATCCCTGCCAGACGAGCTGCGGAGGGGCGCGGGCATGAACGCGTCGACGGACGGCGCCTACGGTCTGCCGCCGCAGATCGCGGAGCTGCGGGCGACGATCGCCCAGATCGCGGCGGAGCGGATCGCTCCGCGTGCCGCGGAGATCGACCGATCCGGCACCTACCCGCAGGACATTCGTGAGCTGCTGGCCGAGAACGACATTCTGGCTCTCCCGGTCGCAGAGGAGTACGGCGGAACCGGCACCGGGACGCTGATGTTGCAGATGGCGATCGAGGAGATCGCGAAGGCCGATGCGTCGTGCGCGCTCATCCTGATGCTCCAGGAACTCGGCACCTTGCCGATCGCGCGCTACGGCTCCGACGAGCTCAAGCAGCGCTTCCTGCCCCGCTGCGCCTCGGGCGAGCTGCTTGCGGCGTTCGCACTCTCGGAGGCCGAGGCCGGCTCGAACGCGGCGGCGATGCGGACCAGCGCCGTCAGAGACGGCGACGACTGGGTGATCAACGGGACGAAGAACTGGATCAGCAACGCCGGCGTCGCGGATTTCTATGTCGTGTTCGCGGTCACCGACCGCGAGAGCGCACGCGTGACGGCGTTCGTGGTCGAGTCAGACCGGCCCGGGTTCTCGATTGGTGGCTACGAGCACAAGCTCGGGATCAAGGGCTCCCCCACCGGCTCGCCGGTGCTTGAGGATGTGCGCGTGCCGGGCGAGAACGTGATCGGCGAAGTCGGTCGCGGGATGCGCGTCGCGCTCGGAACACTCGAGCGCACCCGTCTCGGCGCCGCGGCGCAGGCCGTCGGCATCGCCCAGGGCGCCACCGACTACGCGCTCGGCTACGCCAAGGAGCGCATCGCATTCGGCAAGCCGATCATGGATCTGCAGGGCATCCAGTTCAAGCTCGCCGACATGCAGACCGGAACCGCCGCGGCTCGCACGCTGCTCTATGAAGCGTGCAGGCTCGCCGACCGCGACCCACCCCCGGCCGACCTGGGCGCGTGGACCTCGATGGCGAAGCTGTTCGCCTCCGACAACGCGATGAAGGTCACGGTCGAGGCGGTGCAGGTCCTTGGCGGCTCGGGCTACGTCAACGACTACCCGGTCGAGCGGATGATGCGCGACGCCAAGATCACCCAGATCTACGAGGGAACGAACGAGATCCAGCGCGTCATCATCGCGCGACACCTCGCGAGCTGACGCGTTGCTGACCGTCGCCGGCGGCCGGGGCGTCCGCCAACTCGTAGTCGCCAGCCCCGGCACGAAGCGGCGTGAGCGACGCATAGAGGTTCTCGCAGGCGGCGGCGTCGAGGGGCGCCATCCCGAAGTCCGCGCCGTTGAGTAGCTCGCTCGCGCGCCGGGCGACCAGCCTGCCCTCGGCGGTGATCAGCGCCAACACCGCGCGGCGGTCGCGGCCGTCGCGAACGCGCTCGACGTAGCCGCTGCCCACCAGTTTGTCGACGACGTTCGTCACGCTCGCGCGGTGCACCTGCAGGCGATCGGAGATCTTGCCGAGCGGCAGCTGCCCCGCGCGGCTGTAGAACAGGAGCATCAGCGCCTCGTAACGCGGAAATGTCAACTCGAGCGGCTCGAGCAACTCGTTGAGCCTCGACATCACGATCTGCTGGGCGCGCATGATCGACGTCACAGCGGCCATGCTCGGCGTCGCGGCACCAGCCCAGTGCGCGTCCCACTGGCGACGGGCCTCGGCGATCGGATCAAAGGAAAGCGGGTGCGCGATAACCAGCGAAAGGCTTGTGATCGGATCAGCCGGCGCGCCGGCGCGGCGTGCGGGTTGGGGCCGGGCGGGAGCGGGGGTCGCCG
>JBEKSK010000363.1:0-2690 GCA_049517155.1 Solirubrobacteraceae bacterium | reverse complement strand
GACCTCGAATCCTGACCGGCAACTACAGCGCCTTCGCGGTCGAGCAGGGCGGCGAGGGCGACGCGACCGTGATCGCCTACCACTTCGCCGCCGGCGGGCGAGAGCGCGACTACCGTCTCCGCGTCGAGGAGTCGTCAGGCACACTGATCGAACGCGACGAGCTGTCGTCTTTCGTGAGCCGCTGGAGCGTCGTCGCGGAAGGGCCAGGCAGCGCCGTTACGGTCGAGGGCTCATGGAACGGAGCCGGAGGAATCGCCGGCATCTTCGAGGGGCTGTTCGCTCCGCTCGGCCTGCGGCGAATCTACGGCGAGATGCTGGACAGGCTCGCCGCTGCGCTCGTGAACTGACCGCCGCCGGCGTTCAGCAGCCGTCGGCTGAGCAGGTGTCGCCCACTGCGAGCACCGGCTCACCGGCACGGGCTTCCCATCCCTGCGCGAGCAGCGCCAGCAGTTCGGCCGGGGGCTGCGCACCGGAAGCGCCGCGCGCGCGGTCGACGACGAACGTCGGGACAGCTCTGATTCCAAGCCGCGCCGCGGTCCGCTCGTCGTCTCGAACCTCCGCCGTGTAGCGCTCGCAGGCAAGCATCGCACGAACCTGCGCCTCGTCGAGGCCGACCTCGACGGCCAGCCGCACGAGAGCGTCATGGTCGCTCATCAGCTCACCCTCGCTGAAGTAGGCGAGCAGCAGGCGCTCCTTCATCGCGTCCGCCAGTCCGTGCTCCTGCGCGAGGTGGACAAGCCGGTGCGCGTCGAACGTCGTGCCCGATCGCGCGACGGCGAAACGGAAGGCGAGACCCTCGGCGGCAGCGGTTTCGACCATCCGCTGCTCCATCTCGCGCGCCTGCTCGACAGTCGTGCCGTACTTCTCGGCTATCCGCACGCTGCGGTCGCCCTCGACCTCGCGCGGAGCCGCCGGGTCAAGCTCGAAGCTCCGCCAGCGGACCTCCACCTCGTCGCGGTGCTCGAACGCCGCGAGCGCCTGCTCGAACCGCCGCTTGCCTACGTAGCACCAGGGACACGCGATGTCAGACCAGATCTCGACGAGCATCGACCTCAGTCTAGTGAGGGCCGTGCCCGGCCCACGGCGGGCCGGGCGCAGCAGACGCGCACTGCTCAGCCGACGAACGTCTTGATCTCGTGCGCGAGCTTGCTCTCGATCTCCAGGTTCCAGGCTGTCTCGGCGACGTCAACGACGAGGAAGAGTTCGCCGAGGAGCAGCGTCTCGATCACCGCGACCTCGATGTGCTCGGCCCACTTGCCGATGCCGATGCGGACGGTGAAATCGGCGGCGATCCCCGTGATCGTGATCGTAAGCGCACGGTTGGCGTCGATGATGCCCTGCAGGAAGCCGCCCTTCTTGGCCTGAATGACGACACCCTGGTCGCTCGGCGCGGATGTCTGGACCTTGAATCCGTCGCTTTTCAGGTATTCCTCGATGTGGGCCTGCAGGCCGCCGAGATCCGTGCCCTTACCCTGGAAATGCTCCTCCTTGTCGCCGATCATGGCGTTCTCCTCCGGGTTTCGTTGTTTGGCCCGCGCCGGCTGGCGCTGGCCCGTCAGCCATGAATCGGGGTGGCTCCCCGCACGGTGCGATCGTGCAGCGGAAGCGGTGGCTGCGGCTAGCGCTCCTTGGTCCAGCCGTCGCGGCCGGCGTGCCCGCCGAGGCGACCAGCGAGATGCGCCCAGGCGCTCGGCTTGGCGCCCGGCTCGTGGTCGTGAAAGACCGGCGCGGCGCCGTGCGGAGCGGGCAGCGTCGCGGCCTGCGTCGCGTCGATCGTCAGGTCCACCCCATGCTCGTGCAGTGCGGCGATCTTCTCGGCGGCGATGAAGCGCCGATCCTTGCCCTCGGCCATCACGATGCCGTGGAAGATGTCCTGCTCGGGCGCGGCCACGACGTGGTCGACGGTGCCGAGCAGCTCGCCGCCCGAGGCGTACACGGGCACGTCACGTTCGAGCACCTGGTAGGCGATTGGGAAGCCCTCGTCCACGCGACCAGCTTACGGCCTGGGCCGCATCGGCGTCGCGTCCGCGGCCGAGGTGAGCGCGGCGGCCGCAGCCCCGATGCAGCGGTGGAGCAGCGCGACGAGCTGCGGTTCGAACCGACGCCGTGTGAGCACGATGGCCGCCAGATCACGAGTCGGTTCCGAGCCGCGGGGTCTGCGGGTGCGCTAGCGTGCCGCCAGCCTTGCCGCGCGGACACCGCCAGAGCCGTTTTCGATGCGCCGCGGCGGCGCTCGCCACCGCCGCGGCGGCGGTCGCTCTGGCCGCTCCCGGCTCGGGAGCCGCGGTCACCCGAACGGCGAGCGTCCTGTCCGCGGCGGCCGTCACCGTCTCGCCGCTCCCCGGCACGCCGGACGCCTCACCCGCCACCCAGATCAGCTTTCTCGCCGGCCCAGATACGACGGTGTCCGACGTCCGCGTGCTCGGCTCACACAGCGGCCACCACGCCGGCCGGCTCGAGGCCTACTCGACCGCGACAGGCGAGAGCTTCATCCCCAACCGCGCGTTCGCGCCTGGGGAGCGCGTGCACGTCAGCGCGCGCGTGCAGCAGGGGAAGCTGAGTACCACGGTCACCACGAGCTTCCGCGTCGCCGTGCAGGCGCCCGCCAACCAGACGGAGTTTCAGCCCGCGGCGGGCGACGCCGCGGATGTGGCGCACTACCTCTCGGCCCCCTCGCTCACGCCCTCGAC
>JBEKSK010000362.1:0-2692 GCA_049517155.1 Solirubrobacteraceae bacterium | reverse complement strand
GGTGGCGGCGAGCTCTACGCCTCGAGCACCGGCATCCTGAGCGCGCTGGGTGACTGGGGGCTCGGCAGTGCCGGCTGGAGCTTTGGCGGCGGCGCTACCAACGTTGATACCGCGCCGTTGCTCGACGGCTCACTCATCTTCGAGGGTTCCGCGAGCGGCGAGCTTTACGCCGTCGACGCCACGACCGGAACGACTACCTGGTCGACGAACGTCGGCGCTGCGATCTCGGCGCCCGACGAGCAGAACGCCGTCTCGCTAACCGGCCTCGGCGTCGGTGAGAACACGCTGATCGTGCCGGCTGGAAGCGCGTTGTTCGCCTACACCGGCGCGAACGTCGGTGGCGGCATCCCGGCCAATGACTTGGCGCCGAGCGTGTCGGGCACGCCAGTCGCGAGCGAGGCCGTCGGCGCCGACGTCGGCGTGTGGTCGGCGCTCCCGACGGGCTACAGCTACCAATGGTCGCTGTGCGACGCAGCCGGGGAGAACTGCGCGACGATCTCTGCAGCAGGCACAGGAGAGTCATACACACCGACACTCAGTGACGGTGGCGACACGCTCGAGGTCACGGTCACGGCGACGAACGCCAGCGGCACGTCGAACCCGGTCACCTCCGCTGCGTCGAGCCAGATCCCCGAACGCGCGCCCACCAATCAGACGCTCCCATCGATCAGCGGCGCCGCGCAGGTGGGCCAGACACTGACCGCCTCCAGCGGTACGTGGGCAAACAATCCGACGAGCTACGGCTACCAGTGGCTGCGCTGCCAGCCGGCCTGCGCTGCGATCGGCGGCGCGACGGCGAGCACCTACGCCGTCAGCGGTGCCGACGTCATGGGCGCGCTTGAGGTCGAGGTCACCGCCCACAACTTTGGCGGCGCCACCGCGGCCACCTCGCCGGCGACCGCGACCATCCCCACGCCGACCGCGCTGGCGCCCGCCTCGTCGCCGAGCCCTTCGGCCCCCGGGGCGAGCGTGACCTTCACCGCCGCCGCCCCCGCGAGCCGGCAACCCCCGCCCAGGCTCGCGACCGTTGACGTCGTGATCCGCGGCAAGCCGTCGCGCGCCAACCGCAACCCGACCGTCAGATACACCGAGACAGGCACCATCATCTCGAGTGCGTGCACGATCGACGGCCGTGGCACGCCCTGCGGGTCCACCAGCGCGAAGCTCGCCAAGCTGTCGAGTGGCCACCACACATTCCGCGTCACTGTGAGCGGAGGCGGAATGAACACAAGCGCCCACGTCTCGTGGGTCATCGCCGCCCGCCCACCTGCCGCGGAGTCCACTTCGAAAAGGCCGGTCACACATCCAGCCAAGCCGGCGGCGCAGCCCAAGAAGAAGACCAAGAGGCACCGGTCCACCAGGCAAGAAGCCAAGCAGTAGCGCGATCGCCAGCAGCAGGCCTACGCTTCCCAACGCACCGATCGCCACCGCTTGAGGCTGCCGGCCCGCGCCGCCGGCGAGCAACGCTCCCTGCTACCGCGCCGGTCATCGGCCACGCAACAAGGGCGAGCAGCACCCCGCGCAGCCGCCGCCGGTCGAAGCGATCGTCGCCGTGATGCGCGAAGCCGGCGGCGACAGCCACAGTGGCGCCTGCGCACCGAGGCGAGGCCTTCGAGCGCTCAGCTCTGCGTTTGACGCTGTCGCGCCGCCGGCAGCGCGAGCGCGGCCAGCGTCAGACTGAGCGGCGCATAGATGCGGCGGTCCAGTCTTCGAAATCGCCGTGACGAGGATCCAGGCGAGACCACGTGCGTCAGGCCGGCCAGACCTAGCGCGCCGCGCAGCGAGAGGGCTACGACAACGCCCACGGCTCCGATCCGCTGGAGCGCTTGCGCGTCGGCGGGCCAGCCCGCGACGAAAGCAGATCCGGCACTGAGCATGCCGGCAACGGCGAGGCACGCGGCCGCTGACGGGAACCCGTCATGCCCGATCACCGCGTCAGACAGAGTCGCCTTGTCGCGCAGCGGCCACGACGATCCGGCGGCCCAGCTGACGTGGAGGGCCGCTAATCCCCCGAGCCCTGCTGAGGCCAACTCCGCGCGGCGACCCATTTGCCGAGATTAGCTCAGTCAGCGCGAGCGGTCCGAGCCGGCTGGTCGGGCCTGTCGCAGCGCCCAGCTCGGTGATTACCGCTCGCGGTGAGCTGCCGCCGCGCTTCGGCGGGCGCGGACGCCTCCCGCGTCGTACGTTCGCCTAATACCTGCGCCTGTGGCGCGCGTTCGCCGATTCATAACGTATGTCGCGCATCCGACAGTTCCGGCCGATGGGCCTGCTTGTGATCGCATGCCTTGCGCTGACCGTGGGCTCCACTTCCGCGGCAGCTGCGGCGCATGCGAGCTCCGCCAGCGACTGCTGGTACAAGGGCAGTGGCATCCCGGCGGGCAGCGGCATCCCGCCCTGGGGGTTCCACGCTTCGCAGTCGTTCCCAGCAGGCGGGAGCGGCTTCGCGTATGGCTGGGGCGACGTCGATCTGAATACGAACTGGATCTCCGGCAAGATCTGCGAGGACGTTCACGGTGGCGATCGGCCTTCGAACACCATCGAGGTGAGCGTCGGGCCGCAGATCGGCTACCACTCCCACATCGCGATGATGTGGGGCTACCCGGGGAACCTGATCAAGACCTCCTTGAATGTCATCGCGAGCACAGATCCTCGCTGCAAGGTCGGAACTAGTGGACGCGTGATCATGTACGCC
>JBEKSK010000361.1:0-2702 GCA_049517155.1 Solirubrobacteraceae bacterium | reverse complement strand
GCGTCGCGGTCTGCGACGAGCAGGGAGCCGTCGCCGGAGCGATCCACGCGCCGATGACCGCTGAGTTCTTCAGCGCGGTGCGCGGCGAGTTGCCGCGCCGAAACGGCGTCGAGCTCGCATGGCGGGGCGATGCGGCGCCGCAGCTCGCCCAGGCGCTCGTCGCCACCGGCTTTGCCTATGCCTCGCAGGTTCGCGCCGAGCAGGCGGAACTGCTCACGCGGCTGCTGCCGCGCGTCCGCGACATCCGCCGCTTCGGTGTCGCCTCGCTCGATCTCGCCGGGACGGCGATGGGTCTCTACGACGCTTACTACGAGCGGGGTGTGCATCTGTGGGACATCGCCGTCGGCGCGCTGATGTGCGACGGCGTGGGGCTCGTGGTGCGCGAGATCGAGGGCGGGATCATGGCGGCTCCGGCGTCCCTGGCCGACACGCTCTGCGAGATCATCGCCGCCGGGGGAGCCGCTGCCCGCGCCGACGAAGGTGCGCGCCGAGAACCCCCGACCCGCACGCCGCCAGCCTGAGCTCCACGGCGCGGCGGCTACGCTGGCGGTGCCAGCACGTAGACCCGGGTCAACGGACGCGGCTCGAACGAGAACACGAGCCAGCGACGCCCGCGGTAGCTGACGGTGCCGCTGATCGGCAGCGTCGCGGGACCGGCGCCGCCGGCCGCGGCGAGCTGCGTGGCGCCGCGGCGCACGAAGACGTCGGCGCCGGTGTAGATCGCCACCGTCCTCGCGAACCCGGGGTAGTGATCCGGCAGCGACACCGCAAGCGCCGCGAAGCGCTCGGCGATGCGGCCGAACTCGCCGGCGCGAACCGTGGCGCACGGATCCGCCCGCACCTGCGCGGGGGGCGGCGCGACGAGGATGACGGCGTTCAGCGTGCCGCTCGGGAACGCGCGGTAGGTCTCGCTCAGCACGCGGTAGGAGACGCCGCCGATGGAGAGCTGCGGGCCGCTCGGCAGGGCCGGAGGAAAGGCGGCGTAGCGCTCGGCCACGAGCCTGTCCGCCACGTAGATGGCGATCGGGTTGCCGACGAACCGCGTCTCGAGTTTCGTGTAACCGGTGTCGTCCTGGACCGACATGACGTAGCTGCCGACGGCGCGGCCGTGCAGCCGCAGAGCGCCGGTGACCGGCGCGATCACGTACGCCCCGCCGACGTCGGCAAGGATTCGCCCGCTGGCGTCGAGTGCCCGCAGGCGGACGATATGCCAGGCGGGGTGGAAGACAAGCCGGCTGACCGCGGCGTGCGCGGCCACGGTGTTGTCTGCGGCCACGGCGGCGAGCAGGTCCGCCGCTCCGCTGACCTGCGCCGAGTCGAAGCTGACCTCGGTGCCGGCCAGCTCGTTGCCGTAGATGCGATCCGCTGCGCCGGCGTCGACGGCCGCTATCGTCGCCTGCGCGCCGGCGCCGCAGGCGGCCGCTGGGTCGGCGAAGCTGGTCGCACCGCAGCCCACCGCCACGGCGAGCAGAAGCAGTGCAGCACTCGCTGCGAGCGCCGGACGCAGACGGCCCACGGTCTGCCACGTGGGGTGGTGTGGCACAGCCTCATTGTCGCGCCCGCGGGACTCGGGCACGGCACAGCGCGTGGCGCTCCCGTGCGCCGGGCGGCGCCGCGCAGTGCCCGGGGTGGGACTCGAACCCACAAGCTCTTACGAGCGGCGGCTTTTGAGACCGCTCCCTTTACCGATTTGGGCACCCGGGCCGGGCGTCGGATCGTATTGTGCGCGTTGGCGTCGGCGGCGTGCGCGCAGCCTCCCCACGCCGCTCTGCTAGAACGAGTCGCGCGCCGAGCGGGCGTGGTGGAATTGGTAGACACGCCGGCCTTAGGAGCCGGTGGGCGAAAGCCCTTGGGGGTTCAAGTCCCTCCGCCCGCATCGGGATGAACGGGCTGTGCGTCCCGACCGCTACGCGACGACCTACGCCGGACCCCTGGGCCGCAGAGGCGAGGCTGCCATGGGCGGTGTGCGAAACCCGGCAGGCGTTCCGCGGCCGATCCTCCGGCCCAGAGTCGGCCTGTGTAAAACTCGATCAGGACGTGACCAGGTCGCTAAGTCTCGGCGTGCTCGATCAATCGCCCGTCTCGGAAGGCTCCGACGGGGCGATCGCGCTGCGCCGCTCGGTTGACCTGGCGATCCTCGCTGACGAACTCGGATACGAGCGCTACTGGGTCGCCGAGCACCACGGCCACGCGATGATCGCCGGCGCGAGCCCGGAGGTCCTGATCGCGGCGATCGGCGCGCATACAGCGACGATCAGAGTCGGGAGCGGCGGTGTGATGCTCCCGCACTACAGCCCGCTGAAGGTGGCGGAGAACTTCGCGGCGCTCTGCGGCCTCTACCCGGGGAGGATCGATCTTGGCCTCGGCCGCGCCCCCGGCAGCGATCCGCAGACGATGTTCGCGCTCCAGCGCGACCGCCGCCAGGTTGCTCCCGACGACTTTCCCGAGCAGCTCGCCGAACTGCTCGCCTACCTCGAGGACGACTTCCCGCCGGGGCATCCGCTGGCCCGCCTGGCGGCGCTGCCCGGGGGGCTGGAGCGTCCGCAGGTATGGCTGCTCGGATCCTCGCCCCAGAGCGGGATCTGGGCAGCGCAACTCGGCCTTCCCTACGCATTCGCCGACTTCTTCGCCAGCTCGGGCGGCGCGCCGATCGCACGGCGCTACCGCAGCGAGTTCGAGCCGTCACAGCGCCGCGCCGAGCC
>JBEKSK010000360.1:0-2711 GCA_049517155.1 Solirubrobacteraceae bacterium | reverse complement strand
TCGGACTCGGCGACCTTCGACAATGTGCTGGAGCTGCTCACGCTCGCCGGGCGCTCACTGCCGCACGCGGTGATGATGATGATCCCCGAGGCCTACCAGGACCGCGACGGCGAGCTGCCTCCCGAGCTGGGCGGCTTCTACGCCTTCCACGCCTGCTTCATGGAGCCCTGGGACGGCCCGGCGGCGGTCGCGTTCACCGACGGACGCACGATCGGCGCGACGCTTGACCGCAACGGCCTGCGCCCCGGTCGCTGGATGGAGACGACCGACGGCTTGGTGATCCTCGGCTCCGAGGCGGGCATCCTGCCGATCCCAGCCTCGCGCGTCAAGCGGCTCGGACGCCTCGCGCCCGGCAAGCTCTTCCTGATCGACCTGCAGGCCGGGCGGATCGTGCCCGACGCCGAGATCAAGCACCAGGTCGCCACGCAGCGCCCCTACGGCGCGTGGTTTGACGAGCACACCGTCCACTTCGACCAGATCCCGCTGCGCGAGCCGCCGGCGCTCGAGCATCCGCTGCGCTCGCTGCAGCTCGCCTTCGGCTACTCGCGCGAAGACGTGGGCGTGACGCTGCCGACGATGGTGCTCGCCGCCGAGGAGCCGGTCGGCTCGATGGGCGCGGACATCTCACTGGCCGTGCTGTCGGACGCCACGCCGACCCTGTTCAACTACTTCAAGCAGCTCTTCGCCCAGGTCACCAACCCGCCGATCGATCCGATCCGCGAGAGCATCGTGATGAGCATCGGCGCGGGCCTGGGCGCCGAGGGCAACCTGCTCGAGGAGAGTCCCAGCCATGCGCATCAGCTCGTGCTCGACCAGCCGATCCTGCGCAACCACGAGCTCGAAACGCTGCGCACCGTCACCCACGACGTGTTCAAGCCGCGCACGATCGACATCACCTGGGCGGTCGCCGAGGGTCCCGACGGCATGGAGGCAGCGCTGACGCGGGTCTGCGACGAGGCGCGCGACGCCGTGTCATGCGGCCAGAACATCATCATCCTCTCCGACCGCGCGACCGGTCCCGACCGCGCGCCGATCCCGTCGCTGCTGGCGGTCTCCGCCGTTCACCACGACCTCGTGCGCGAGGGCACCCGGCTGCGCACGGGGCTCGTGATCGAGACCGGGGAGGCGCGCCAGGTGCACCACATCGCGACGCTCGTCGGCTACGGCGCGAGCGTCGTGAACCCGTGGATGATGTTCGAGACGGTTGGCGAGGCGGTGGACGAGGGCGTGCTGGTCGACGCCGACGGCCACGCGCTCGATCGCGACGAGGCGGAGATCGCCGTGCGCAAGGCGATCGGCAAGGGCTTGCTGAAGACGATCTCGAAGATGGGAATCTCGACGATCCAGTCCTACTGCGGAGCGCAGATCTTCGAGGCGGTCGGCCTCTCCCGCTCGCTGGTCGACCGCCACTTCAGCGGCACCGCCTCGCGGATCGGGGGCATCTCGATCGACGTGCTGGCGGAGGAGACGCTGACGCGCCATGCGCGCGGCTTCCCGTACGCGCAAAGCGACCTGCTGCCGGTCGGCGGGGTCTACGCCTGGCGGCGTGACGGCGAGCAGCACATGTGGAACCCGGACACCATCGCGCTGCTCCAGCATGCTGTGCGCAGCGGCGGCGAGGAGGCCTACGTCGAGTTCGCGCGCGCCTGCGACGAGCATTCGACGCGGCGCGCGACGCTGCGCGGGCTGCTCGAGATCCGCGGCGACCAGACACCGATCGCGCTCGAGGAGGTCGAGCCGTGGACGGCGATCGTCAAGCGCTTCGTGACCGGCGCGATGAGCCTCGGCTCGCTTTCGCGCGAGGCGCACGAGAACCTGGCGCTGGCGATGAACGAGATCGGTGGCAAGTCCAACACGGGCGAGGGCGGCGAGGATCCGGTCCGCTACACAGACAAGCGCCGCTCGGCGATCAAGCAGGTCGCCTCCGGGCGCTTCGGGGTGACGATCGAGTACCTCGTCAACGCCGATGAGCTGCAGATCAAGATGGCGCAGGGAGCCAAACCCGGCGAGGGCGGCCAGCTGCCCGGCCGCAAGGTCGACGCCTACATCGGCAAGATCCGCCACTCGACCCCCGGCGTCGCCCTGATCTCACCGCCGCCGCACCACGACATCTACTCGATCGAGGACCTCAAGCAGCTGATCTACGACCTGCGTTGCGCAAACCCGACGGCGCGGATCTCGGTCAAGCTGGTCGCCGAGGTCGGCGTCGGCACCGTCGCGGCCGGCGTGGCGAAGGCCAACAGCGACCACGTGCTGATCTCCGGTCACGACGGCGGCACCGGCGCATCGCCGCTGTCCTCGATCTTCGGCAGCGGCATTCCGTGGGAGATCGGCCTCGCCGAGACCCAGCAGACGCTGCTGCGCAACGACCTGCGCTCGCGCATCTGGGTGCAGGTCGACGGGCAGCTGAAGACCGGGCGCGACGTCGCGATCGCCGCGATGCTGGGCGCCGACGAAATGGGCTTCGCGACCGCCCCGCTGATCGCCAGCGGCTGCATCATGATGCGCGCCTGCCACCTCAACACCTGCCCGGTCGGGATCGCCACCCAGGATCCCGAGTTGCGCAAGCGCTTCGCCGGCACGCCGGAGCACGTGATCAACTACTTCCACTTCGTCGCTGAGGACGTAAGGCGGATTCTCGCCAGCCTCGGCATGCGCAGGATGGAGGAGCTGATCGGCCGCGCCGACCTGCTCGACCGCTCGAAGGCGAT
>JBEKSK010000359.1:0-2734 GCA_049517155.1 Solirubrobacteraceae bacterium | reverse complement strand
GGAGCGCGACACGATCGAGGACGTCTATGAGCCCTACCTGCTGCAACTCGGCATGCTCAAGCGGACAGCGCGCGGGCGGATCGCGACTGAGCACGCGTATGCGCACCTCGATATCGCGCTGCCGTCAGCCGCGCCGGCCCTGTTTTGAGCGCTTTCGCCCGCGCCGGCGCTCGGTCGATGGCGCCGTGAGCGCCCCGCGCGGAGCGCTCGCCGCCGGCGCCGCTGCTCCCCGTGGGGGCGCCGCGCGCGTCTGCGCCAGATCGCCGCACGCTGCCACGCCTGTAGGCTGTTCAACGTCGATGGCGCACCCCTTCATCTGCCCCAACTGTGGCGAGCGTTCGCTCGCATCCGACCGCTACGAGGCGTTTCGCCGTGAGGATCGGGGCTGCGCGAACTGCGGCTTCTCGTTCCTGTTCGAGTTGCTGGACGACTACTACCCGGCGCCCGACGCCGCGTTCTTCGTGGCCGACCGCGAGGGCAGGGTGATCGGCTGCGGCCGCGGCTCCTTCGAGCTGACCGGCTACGAGGAGGAGGAGGTCGTCGGCCAGCCGCTGACCCAGGCGCTCGGACTCAGCTTCGAGAACGGCGAGGACCACGTCAGCACCGTGTTGGAGTGGGGCGTGCGCGCGCTCGGCAAGCCCGCGACGCTGCGAACAGACTCCGATCTCTCCGCCTCCGCGACGGCCGACCTCTTTCCGGCGTACGACGACGACGGCGGGCTTCTGCTCGTACTCACGCCGTCGCGCTGAGCGGCCGATGATGCCCCGATGAGCGAACGCTTCCGCCACGCCTTCGTGCTCGCCGTCGTGACGGCGCTTGTGCTCGCGTCGCTGGTGATCGTCGTCGGCATCCCGGGCGTCGTCAAGGCGTCGAAGACCCACCTCGGTCTCGACCTGCAGGGCGGCACCGAGCTGATCTACCTGGCTCACAACACCAACGGGACGCCGGTCAACTCGACGACGCTCAGCGACACGATCAACATCATGCGCTCGCGCAGCGACACGCTCGGTGTCAGCGGCGTGGACATCCGCCCCTACGGCAAGAACGAGATCACCGTCGATCTGCCGAACGTGCAGAACCCGACCCAGGCCGCGAAGGTCGTCGGCGTGACCGGCCAGCTGTACTTCTACGACTGGGAGAACAGCGTCATCGGGCCGAACGGCAAGGTCGCCGGGCCCAACGACCCGACCGTGACCTGCGACAGCGCGACGGCGGGAGCAGGCACCCCCGCCTGCGGCGTCACCTACTACGCCGCCGTGATCCGCGCGTCCAAGCAGGCCGCGATCCCGGTGTGCTCCAGTCACCTTGCGAAGGGGACCAAGTGCTTCGCGACGGAGTCCGAGCCGGTGCCCGTTTACTACTACGTCGACGCCAAGAGCTCGACGGTCTATGCGCCGGCCGGGCCGGAGCCGACGAAGGCGCTGCTGGACGCCGACATCAAGCAGCATCACGTCAAGTTGCCGGCGGGCGCGAAGCTCGTCGAGGTGCAGCCCGGCACGGTCGTCGTGCAGGCCACCAGCGCGCCCGAGGTGCTCGTGCCCAACGACTTCTACGTGCTGCGCGACGACGTGCTGCTGACCGGCAGGGAGGTCTCCAACCCGCAGGTGACGACCGACCCGACACAGGGGATCGCCGTCAGCTTCGGCTTCAAGGGCAACGGCGCGAGCGTCTTCACGAAGGTGACGGCGACGCTCGCGAGCCGCGGCAAGAACAACTCCGTCTCCCTGACGAGCCCCAACGAGCAGCATTTCGCGGTAACGCTGGACGGGGCGCTGGTGACGGTGCCGTCGATCGACTTCACCCAGTACCCCTACGGCATCGACGCGTCAAACGGCTCGGAGATCACGGGCAGCTTCACCTATGCCACCGCGACCACGCTCGCGAACGTGATGGCCAGCGGCGCGCTGCCGGTCAAGCTCAACGAGATCTCCTCGGAGCTGATCTCGGCGACGCTCGGGCATCAGGCGCTGAACCAGGGCCTGATCGCGGGTCTCGTGGGCCTGGCGCTGGTGGCGCTCTTCCTGTTGATCTTCTACCGCGTGCTTGGCGTGATCGCGGTCAGCGCCCTGGCGATCTATGCGCTCTACCTGTATGCCTTGATCAAGCTCGTGCCGGTGACGTTGACGCTGCCGGGTATCGCCGGGCTGATTCTCACGATCGGCGTGGCAGCGGATGCGAACGTCGTCATCTTCGAGCGCGTGAAGGAGGAGTCTCGCGCTGGGCGTTCGCCGTTGAACGCGATCACGGCGGGCTACCGCCGTGGCTTCAGCGCGATCGTTGACGCCAACGTCGTGACCTTCATGGCCGCGTTCATCCTGTTCATCCTCTCGCAGTCGGACGTGCAGGGGTTCGCGCTGACGCTCGGCATGGGTGTGCTGGTGTCGCTGTTCACCGCGGTGGCGGCGACGCGGGCGATCCTCGGCACGTTGGGTCGCACGCGCCTGATTCGCGCCCCGAGCGCGCTGGGCGTCAGCAAGCGCCGGCGACAGTGGACGTTCGACTTCATGGGCAAGTCGCGCTGGTTCTTCAGCCTTTCGGGGACGATCCTGCTGGTCGGCGCGATTGCGATCGGGGCGCGCGGCGTCAACTTCGGCATCGACTTCGTCTCCGGCACCCAGATCCAGACGACGCTCGCGCACCCGGCCAGCGTGAGCGACGTGACCAAGGCGATCGAGTCGCTGCACCTCAAGAGCGCGGGATCTGCGATCGGCGAGCCGGTCGTGCAGCAGGTCTC
>JBEKSK010000358.1:0-2746 GCA_049517155.1 Solirubrobacteraceae bacterium | reverse complement strand
GCGGTCAATGAGCGAAGGCGGACACCTGCGGCCGCGACGCCGGCAACGGTCCGTCGAGCGCCTCGAGCAGTGCGGTGCGCGAGCGCAGGTCGCGCAGCAGCAGGTCGGCCATCTCGCGGCTCATGCCGGCCCGCACGACGATCCGCAGCACGGAGAGGTCCTCCCGGTTGGCTGGGAAGGTGTAGGCGGGGACCAGCCAGCCGCGTTCACGCAGACGGTCGGAGACGTCGAACACGGTGTAGTTGGTCACCTCGGGCTTGAGCGTGAACGCGAAGACGGGCAGGTCGGCGGCGTCGCTGACGAGCTCGTAGGGACCGATCGTCGCGATCTCCGCGGCGAGGTAGCGGGCGATGTCTGACGAGCGCTGCTGCACGGAGCGGTAGCCGCTGTGGCCGAGGCTCGTGAACATCAGATACTGCGTGACCACCTCGCTTCCCGGCCGCGAGAAGTTCAGCGCGAAGGTGGGCATGTGGCCGCCGAGATAGTTGACGTCGAAGATCAGATCGGCCGGAAGTGCGTCGCGGTCGCGCCAGACCGCCCAGCCCACGCCCGGGTAGACGAGCCCGTACTTGTGTCCCGAGGCGTTGATCGACTGGACCCGGGGGATACGGAAGTCCCAGACGAGCTCGGGCTGGATGAAGGGCGCGACGAACCCGCCGGAGGCGGCGTCGACATGAATCGGGACATCGATTCCCTTGTCGCGCTGGAGTGCGTCGAGCGCCTGCGCGATCTCCGCGACCGGCTCGTAGCTGCCGTCGAAGGTGGAGCCGAGGATTGCGGCCACGCCGATCGTGTTCTCATCGCAGAGCGCGGCAGCCTCGGCGGCGCCCAGCGTGTAGCGCTCACCCTCCATCGGCACCAGTCGCGGCTCGACGTCCCAGTAGCGGCAGAACTTCTCCCAGCAGACCTGGACGTTGATGCCGGCGACTAGGTTCGGCTTGTCGGTCGGCGCGCCCGCCGCGCGCATCCGCTCGCGCCAGCGCCACTTCAAGGCAAGGCCGCCGAGCATCACCGCCTCGCTCGAGCCGGTCGTCGAGCAGCCGGTCGCGTGATCGCTGTGCGGGGCGTGCCAGAGGTTGGCAAGGATCTCGACGCAGCGCGATTCGATCTCCGCCGTCTGCGGGTACTCGTCCTTGTCGATCATGTTCTTCTCGGCGGTCTGCGCCATCAGGCGATCGGCCTGGCTGGGCATCCACGTCGTCACGAAGGTCGCGAGGTTCAGCCGCGCGCTGCCATCGAGCAGGAGCTCGCTGTTGATCAGCTCGTAGGCCGCCTGGTCGCCGATGCCGTCCTCGGCGAGCTCGTGCAGCGGGGGGTCTTCGATCGACGCCATCGCGGCTCATGCTACGCCGCCGCCGGCCGGCGCGTGTAACGCCGCTGGGCCGGGGCGGACTCAGCGTTGGACGCATCAAACCCACCCAGGAGGCCCAGATGCACAGCTACAGGAAACTCGCTACGGCCGGCGCGATCGCCGTCGTGGCGTTGACGCTCGGCGCCGGCAGCGCGGCGGCGGCGACGCTCCGCCACGACGCCGACTTCCACTTCGGCGGCGGCGCGGTGTTCGTGCAGAGCGACAACTTGACCGCCAACACGGTCGTCGCCTACGACCGTGCGCCGGGCGGGGCGCTCACCCAGGCGGGTGTCTACAGCACCGGCGGCGTCGGCGGCCAGCTCGCCGGCTCCGTGGTTGACCATCTGGCGTCGCAGGACTCGCTCGTCTACGACCGCGACAGCGACCTGCTGTTTGCCGTCAACGCCGGTAGCAACACGGTTTCGGTCTTCGCCGTGCGCGGCACGCAGCTCTATCTGACTCAGGTGATCAGCTCCGGCGGCTCCTTCCCGGTCAGCATCGCTGCCCACGGCGATCTGCTCTACGTGCTCAACGCGCTCGGCGGCGGCAGCCTCCAGGGCTACTACATCGCCTTCGGCAGGCTCTTCCCGATCCCGGGATCCACGCGCGCGCTGGGCCTCGACCCGACCGAGGTGCCGCAGTTCACGAGCACACCGGGCGAGGTCGGCTTCACGCCGGACGGACGCCAGCTGGTCGTGACGACGAAGAACAACGGCGACGACATCGAACGTCTTCGGCGTCGACTGGCTCGGGCGCCTGTCGGCTGCGCCGGTGCTCAACAGCGAGCCGGGCACCGTCCCGTTCGGCTTCGTGTTCGACCAGGCCGGGAGTCTGGCGGTGGCCGAGGCCGGCGGCAGCTACGTCGCGACCTTCGCGCTCGCGCCGAGCGGCACGCTGGCGCCGCTGGCAACGCTTGCGACCGGCCAGCCCGCGACCTGCTGGGTGACCGCGGACGGGTCGGTCCTCTACGCCTCGAATGCCGGCGGCCCGTCGCTCAGCTCCGTGTCCGTGGTGCCGTGGGGGTCGCTGACGCTGCTCGCCACGACGGTCACCGACACGGGGACAGTCGACGCCACGCCGTCGCCCGACGGGCGCTACCTCTACGTCCAGGCCGGCGGTCCCGGCAACGTGGATGAGTTCAGCGTCGGTAGCGGCGGCGCGCTCACCGCGATCGCCTCGGTGACCGTGCCGGGCGCGATCGGTGGCGAGGGGATCGCCGCGTCGTGACGATCAGCGGTACCGCCGGCGCGCCTTGGAGCTGCGCGCCGGCGGTGCTCCGCCCGGTCCCATGGGAGATGCCTTCGACCGCCAGCCGCGCAAGCCGCGATCGCCGTACCGTTAAGGCCGTGGACGACGATGCGCGGCTCCTCGAGCGCCTGCGGGCCGTTGTCACGT
>JBEKSK010000357.1:0-2751 GCA_049517155.1 Solirubrobacteraceae bacterium | reverse complement strand
CCGAGGAGCCGAGCACGTTGCCGAAGCGCACCGCCATGAAGCGCGTGTCGGGGAAGCGGCGCCCAGCCGCGTCGATCGCGCACTCGGCGAGCGCCTTCGAGGCTCCCATCACCGTGGCCGGCATCACAGCCTTGTCGGTCGAGACGAGCACGAACGCGTCGAGACCCAGCTGCCCGGCGACGGTCGCGACGACGCGCGTGCCGATCGCGTTGTTGCGGATCGCCTCGACCGGGTTTCGCTCCATCAGGCCGACATGCTTGTAGGCGGCCGCGTGGAAGACGATCGACGGGTGCTCCTCACCGAGCACCTCCCGCATCCGCTCCTCCTCCTTGCAATCGGCGAGGACGGGGGCGAGCGCGCTGGCCGGGACGTGGCGGTCCTCTTCGAGCTCGCGCAGGATTGCGAACAGGTTGTCCTCGGCGTGGTCGACGAGAATCAGCTTCGCCACGCCCGAGCGCACGATCTGGCGGCAGAGCTCGGAGCCGATCGAACCCCCGGCGCCGGTGACCATCACCACCTTCCCCTCCAGGTAGGCACCGACCTGGCCGAGCGCCATGTGCACCGGCTCGCGGCCCAGCACGTCCTCGACCTGGACGTCGCGCACGGCGCGGGCGACGTTCACCGATCCGGCCAGCAGCTCGAACACCGTCGGCAGCGTGCGGACCGGGATCCCGCGCTCACGACAGGCGGTGACGACGCGCCCGCGCAGCTCGCCCGGGGCCGAGGGGATCGCGATGATGACCTCGTCCGGCTCGGCGTCGTCGAGGATCTGCGCCAGATCGCGCGTCGTTCCCCGCACCCGCACACCCTCGAAGCGCAGGCGCTGCTTGAGCGGGTCGTCATCGACGTAGCCAACCGGATGAAGCCCCAGATCGGCGTTGCGCGCCAGCTCCTGGCAGACCAGGCGCCCGCCCTGGCCGGCCCCGACGATCAGCACGTTGCGCCGGCCGCGTGCGCCCGCCCGCAGGCCCGGCAGGCGACGGTCGTTGACAGCGCGCGCAAGCACCCGCGCGCCGCTCAGAAACACGAGCGACAACAGGAAGTAGACGACGATCACGGTGAGCGGCAGGGGGATGGCCCCGATGTCGACCCCATGCCTGTACCTCAGAACCGGATGCACCAGCGCCACGATGCTGACCAGCAGCACGGTCGCGATCACCAACGAGCGCACGAGCAACTCGATATCGCGCTGCCCGACGTAGCGCCAGCGGCGTTGATACACGCGCGAGAGGGCCAGGATCGCCACGGTGCCGACCATGACCCACGGCAGAGTGCGCGTGAACAGCAGCTTGTAGTTCCCGTGCCGCGAGAGCGACTCGTCGAAGCGCAGCCAGAACGCCAGGTAGTACGCGAGCGCGACCAGCCCGGCGTCCACCACGAGTTGCGGCAGGGAATGGCGGTGAAGCGGGAAGGCCGCCGAGCGAAGGCGTCGGCGCATTGCACCGATTGTAGGGCTTGGAACGGCTTTCAGAATGACCGGCTACGCGGGCGTTCTCAATACCGCCGCGCGCGCCGGGCGGCCACCGAGCGCCCGCCGGCGCCCGCGCCGAGCAGCAGCCCCGCGAGGACGGCCGGGTCGCGGCGCACCCGCTCGCTCGCCGCACGCTCACGCTTGCGCAGCTCGATCTCCTCGGGGCGCTGCAGGCGGGCCATCCGCCGTTGCGCGATCAGGCGTTCGTCAACCGCGCCGAGCCGGCCCTCAAACGTCGTCCAGACCGGTGTCCCAAGCGCCACCGCCTCGCGGTTCATCGTGCCGCCGGCGCTGATCACCAGGTCGGCGTAGGCGATCAGCGACTGCGCATCGATCGCCTGCTCGGGCACGATGAAGCCGCCGGCCGCCACGAGCTCCGCTCGCTGGGACTCGATTCGCGGCAGCACGACGGCCTGCGAGCCCTGGACGCGCGCGAGCACGCCGGCGAACAGCTCGTTCTCGAACCGGTGGTAGAGCGACACGGCCGGCGGTGTGCGGACCACCACGATCGGCTCGCGCTGATCCAGGCCGAGCTCGCCGAGCACCGCGGGGTCGGGCTCGAAGTCGGCGAGGTAGTACTCCTCCTTCAGGCCCGGGTAGGGGCGGACCTTGCCGCGGGCGCCGTAGCGGTCCAGTCGCCCGGCCGGGATCGCGTCGGGCACGACGACGACACGCGCGAGGCGGCAGTTGACGTTGTGCTGCACGCTCGCCCACTCGTAGTCGAACATCGTCGCGCAGGGAATTCGCAGCGCCGCCGCGGCGACCGTCACGTCGTTCGAACCATGCCCGAAGGCGAGCTCGAAGCGGCGTCGGCGCGCCCAGCGGGCCAGCGCGAGCGAGCGCGACCCCAGTCCGGCCGCCTTCGCCGCCAGGCCGGCGCCGCGGTGGCGCCCGATCACCGTCGGCTCGAGACCGAGCCGCTGCGCGAGCTCGACTGTCTGCGCGAAGTCGCGCGCCGTGACCGAGACGGCGTGCCCATCGGCCCGCAGGCACTCGACGATCGGGCGCATGACGAGCGGGTGCGGGCTGTTGGTGAGGTCTACCCAGACTCGCATCGCCGTCCCCAACGCTACCCTTCTGGCCCGGTGTTCGAGATCGCGTCTGTCACCAATGCGTTGGTCAACGTCGCGACGACGATCATCAACGACCTCGGATACCCGGGCATCTTCCTGCTGCTGGTCGCGGGTTCAGCCGGCATCCCCGTCTCCTCCGAGGCGATCATGCTGTTCGCCGGGTTCGATGTCTACAGGGGCCATTTCACGCTGATCGCGATCATCGTC
>JBEKSK010000356.1:0-2754 GCA_049517155.1 Solirubrobacteraceae bacterium | reverse complement strand
GCCACCGCTCAGGCGCCGAGATCCCGACCTCGAGCGAGATCCTGCGCCGCGTGCTCGGTGACCGCGGCGAGCAGGAATGCATGCTCGCCGACGCCGTCGCCGCGGCCGGCGGGCGCGTCGAGTTGGACACCGCCGCGCCTGGGCCCCTGTTCCCGGTCCTGACGTGCAACGCCGCCTGGCTCGCCCTGGCGGGGGAGGCCGACTGGGCGGCGGCAGCCGGGCGTCTCGGCGTCGATCCGACGATCCGCCGCCGCGGCTACGAGATCGCGACGCAGACGATGCGCGAGCTGCTGCTCGTACGGGCGAGCGGCTGAATGGCAGAGCTCGACGAGCTCGCCCGCGAGCTGGCGGCGGCGGAGCGGCTGGCGAGTGAGCCGCACGAGGACGCGGCCGCCGCCGAGCAGCCGCTGGTCACGGTCGAGGACGCGATGACACTCGAGCAGGCGCGCGCGCTGAGCGGGCGCCGCGGCGCGCGGCTCGTGCTGCTGATGGGAGAGCCCGCGACCGGCAAGACGGCGCTGACCGCCATGCTCTGGCAGCAGTTCCTCGAGCGCGACTCACTCGCCGGCCACCGCCTCGCGGGAAGCCGCTGCGGCCGCGGCTTCGAGCGCCGCGCGCACTGGGCGAGAGTCGCGGCCGGCCAGGCTCACGCGCGGTTCCCCGCCACGCGTCCCGAGGACGAGGGCTTGCTGCACCTGCGCGTCAGCCGCCCCGACGGACGGCGCGTCGAGCTGCTGTTCTCAGACCTCGCCGGCGGGCGGTTCGAGCGCGTGCGCGAAGGGCAGCCGCTGCTGGAAGCGCTGCCCTGGGCGGGACGGGCCGACCGCTTCGCCGTGGTGCTCGACGCGCTCGCGCTGTCGGTGCCCGGCGAGTCGGAGATCGCCGTGACGCGCGCGCGCCGCCTGCTGCTGGCGCTGGATGCCTCCGGGGCGGTGCGCGAGACCGCGCGGATCGCCCTGGTGCTGACAAAGGGCGACGGCCTGAGCGAGTCCGGCGCGAAGGCGCTCGAGCGCCACCAGCCGGAGCTTCTGGCGATCGCGAGGCGCAGCGACCCCGAGGCGGTCGGCGTGGGAACCGCGGCAGTCGCGCTCGTGCGCGCGGAGCGCCAGGGACTGGCCGAATGGGTCAGCTGGCTGTGCCAGAACGACCGGCCACGCACAGCGATGGCGGTGCCCGAGGTGGCGCCCGGGCGCAGCATCGCGGCCTTTCGGGCATGAGCGGGCCGGCCCGCCCGCGGCTCGTCTTCCTCGGCCTGCCGCGCACGGGGAAGTCGACCTTCCTCGGCGCCTTCTGGGCGCTGGTCCAGTCGCCGATCGAGACCTCGGTGCGCGAGGCGAGCTTCAGCGGCGACCGCTCCTACGTCCAGCGGCTCGCCGAACAGGTCGCCCGCGGCGAGGAGCTCGACCGTACGGCGCTGGGCGCCGACGACGAACTCGAGGTCGAGCTCCAATTCGAGCCGGAGGGCTTCGCGCAGCTGGCGATCCCGGACACCTCGGGCGAGTCGCTGCGCATCCTCGCCGAGCGGCGGATCTGGTACCCGCGGCTGCTCGCCGCCTGCAGCGACGCGACGGCGATCCTCGTCTTCATCCACCCGGAGCGCCTGCGCCTGCCCCAGCGCATCGCGATCGCGGCCGGGGGCGGGCGGGCCGAGCCCGAGGCGGCGCCAGAGCGCGCTGCGGGCGGGCTTGAGTTCCACCCCGGCGACCCGGTCGGCTTCCAGGCGCAGGAGCACGCCTGCACCGCCGCTGAGCTGATCGACGTGTTCGAGAATCTCGCCGAGCTCTGGCGCGAGCGGCGGCCGATCCGCGTCGGCGTCGTCGTCTCCGCCTGGGACAGGGTCGGCGGCGACCCCAGGCCCACGCCGTATGAGTGGATGGGAGCGTGGCTTCCCGGCGTCCTCGCGACGCTCGAGAGCAACCGCGACGTCGCTGATTTCGAGGTCTACGGCGTGTCCGCGCAGGGCGGATCGCTGGCGGAGCGCGACGGGCTGCTCGCCAAGGGTGAGATCTGCGACCGCGTCTTCGCCGAGGATCGCGACGGGCGGGCAGTCTCGCTGGTCGACCCGATCCGCTGGGCGATCTGGGGCTCGTGAGAGCCGCCCACCAGTTCCTCTTCGGCTACGACGACGGCCACCGTCTGCTCGCCGGCTCGCGCGATCTGCCGCACGCCACCGCTGTCGCCCTGCTCAGCGCCACCGACGCCGCGATGGCGAACGGGACGGCGCCGCTCGTGACCGGGCTGGCGCTGCGGGAAAGCGCCGAGTACGCGTTCTGCGTGACCTGGAGCGCCAGCGAGCTGCCGCGTCCGGGTGCCGTGTGGGCTCACGCGCTCGTCGTCGGCGAGGCCGAGCTGGCCGAGCCCGGCACGCTCGACGTGCTGCTCGGCCTGCCGCGGCGCCCGTCGCGTGACGTGGCCTACCTGGGCAGCTACCGCGCCCCGATCGCACTCGACGCCACCGCGCCCCGCCTGCCCGGCTATCTCCCGGCCGGACCGATCGATCGCGAAGCGCTCACGCGGCTTGCGTTCGCGGCGTATGACCCGCACAGTGAGGGGACGATCGCGCACGAGGACCTCGGCGGCGCCGCGAAGGCGCTGCTGGCGCTGTGGCGGGCGCAGTGGCCGGCGCTGCGCGGCGCCTTCTCGTTTCGCACGCGCGAGGTCGTGCGACCCGGGACGCGCGATTTCGATCTGACGGTGACGCGCAAGATCCGCGGGCAGGGCGGCGAGCGTGCGCCGGTCACGGCGGCGGCGGCG
>JBEKSK010000355.1:0-4201 GCA_049517155.1 Solirubrobacteraceae bacterium | reverse complement strand
GGGAAGGCGGCGTTCGAGGCGCGGTTGCACGCGCTGCGGGGCCTGCCGGTGGTCGTGACCCAGTGGAGCTCGACCTGCGAGCCCTGCCAGGTGGAGTTCCCCTACTTCCAGCAGCTCTCGGCATCGCTCGGCCGCAAGGTCGCCTTCATCGGCGTCGACGCCAGCGACGACAGCAGCGGCGGCGCAAAGAGCTGGCTGCGGCGCTTCCCCGTCAGCTTCCCGAGCTACCGCGACTCGAAGGGGTCGATCGCGCTCGCGCTGAGCGTCCCGTTCGCCGACGACACGCCGGTCACCTACCTGTTCACGCGGACCGCCACCGAGTACTTCCACGTCGGCTACTACACGAGCGAGCAGAACCTGCGCGAGGAGATCAGGCATGACCTCGGTGTCTGAGGTCCGCGTCGACGCGCTGTCCGGCCTGCGCACGATCCTCGCGCCGGACCGCGCCGAGCGCTTCGGCGAGAGCGGCGACCCGTTCGCCGAGGGCAACGAATCGCAGACGCCGCCGGAGCTCTACGCGGTGCGCCCGGACGCCAGTCTGGCGAACACCCCCGGCTGGCAGGTCCGGGTGTTCGCCAACCGCTACCCGGCCCTGCAGGGCGATCCTGTGCCGGGCGCTCGCGAGGCGGGCCCGCAGCTCTTCACGGCGCTCGCCGCCAGCGGCGCCCACGAGGTGATCGTCAACTCGTCGCGGGCCGTGAGTGCGCTCTCGGCGCTTGAGCCTGCGGAGCTGGCGCTGGCGATGGAGGTCTGGCGGACCCGCATGCGCGAGCACTCCAGGGCGGCGTGCCTGCACCTGTTCGTGAACGAGGGGGAGCGCGCCGGCGCCACCCAGGCCCACACCCACGCCCAGCTTTTGGCGCTCGATTTCGTGCCGGCGCTGATCGCACGCGAGCGCGAGCGCTTCGGCGCCTACGCCGCGCAGACGATGGGCCAGCAGCTGCTGGACGACGTCGTCTCCGAGGAGGTGCGCCGGCGCGAGCGCATCGTCGCGATCGACGACGACGCGGTCGTGCTTTCGCCCTACGCCGCCGCGCTGCCCTACCAGCTGATGGTGATCCCGCGCCGCCCGCGGATGCGCTTCGAAGACGACGGCCCGACCGGCGCGGCGATGCTCCACGACGCGCTCGCGCGGCTCGCGCGCCGCTTCCCGCAGGGGCCGGCGCTGAACCTCTGGGTGCGGACCGCCCCGCGTGGCGCCGAGCACTTCTGCTGGCGAATCGACATCCTGCCGCGCCTTGACGCGCTCGCCGGGCTCGAGCTGGGCAGCGGCCTGCATCTGAACTGCGTCACGCCCGAGCGCGCGGCGGCGGAGCTGCGCGAAGCGTGAAGGCCGTCGTGCAGCGAGTGTCGCAGGCAGCCGTGCGCGTCGGCGGCGAAACCGTCGCAGCGATCGGACCGGGGCTCCTGGTGCTGCTCGGCGTCGGTCNNNNCGCCACGGCCGAGCGCCTGGCCGAGAAGGTCCGGGCGCTGCGCATCTTCGCCGACGCCGACGGGAAGATGAACGAGCCGCTCGGCGCCCGCGAGGTGCTCTGCGTGAGCCAGTTCACGCTCTACGCGGACACCGCGCGGGGCAACCGCCCGAGCTTCACCGCCGCGGCGGCGCCGGAGCTCGCGGCCTGCCTGTATGACAGCTTCTGCGAGCAGCTCGGAGCGGCTCAGGGGCGCTTCGGCGCGCATATGGAGGTCGAACTGACGGGCGACGGTCCAGTAACAATCGTGCTGGAAGTAATCTGAAAGCGATGCAAGCAAGCAATTCAGAGGCCTCGGTACCCGAAGCGGCCGGCGGGATCGACCTCGGCGGCACGAAGATCGAGGCCGTCGTCACCGACTCCGCGCACCGCGTGCTCGGCTCCTCGCGCCATCCGACGCCGACCAGCGGCGGGCCCGCCGACGTCGCGAGTGCGATGGCCGCGGCGCTGACCGACGCCGCGCGCGCGGCCAAGCTGGAGCCCGCGCAGCTGCGCGGCGTCGGCGTCGGCTCGCCGGGCCGGGTGGACAGCGAGGCCGGCACCGTCTCGCGCGCCGACAACCTCCCCGGCTGGTACGCGAGCTTCCCGCTCGCGGCGGCCCTGCAGTCGGCGCTCGGCACCCCGGTGACGCTCGGTAACGACGTCAGCGTGGCAACCGACGCCGAGTTCAGGCTGGGCGCCGGGCGGCCCTACCAATCGCTGCTCGGAGTCTTCTGGGGCACCGGCGTGGGCGGCGGGCTGATCCTGGGCGGCGAACCCTGGCACGGGCGCGGCGGCGCCGGGGAGATCGGCCACATGGTGATCGTGGAGGACGGGCGCCAATGCCCGTGCGGGCGGCGGGGCTGCGTGGAGGCCTACGCCGGGCGCGGGGCGCTCGAGGCGCACGCGCGCAGCCTGCACGCCAAGGGCGAGAAGACGAAGCTGTTCGAGCTGGCCGCCGAGCACGGCCGCGAACGCCTGACGAGCAGCATCTGGGCGCGGGCGCTCGAGCATGGCGACAAGCTCGCGACGAAGCTCATCGACCGCGCCGTGCTTGCGCTCGGCGTCGGCATCGCCTCGGCGGTCAACCTGATCGACGTCGAGGCCGTGATCATCGGCGGCGGGCTCGGAGTGCGGTTCGGCGAGCCCTACCGCGAGCGGATCGCCGAGGCGACGGCGCCGCACCTGTTCAACGACGCCGACCCGCCCGCCATTCACCTCGCCGGCCTCGGCGACACGGGCGGAGCGATCGGCGCGACCCTGCTGGTGGCCCAATGAGCGAGCCTGGACCGCCGCCCGGGGACCCCCACGCGGCAACGAACTCCGGCGAGGCCTCCACGCAGCTGCACAAGCGCAAGACGCAGCCGGCGTTGCCGCGCGACAAGCGCGGCTGGCAGGTCGCGCCGGCGCCGGACGGCCGCGGCACGCCGCCGAGCACGAAGCGGCCGATGTTCCGCCAGCGCGGCTTCATCTATTTCATCGTCGCGCTGCTGGCGCTCAACTGGCTCTCGGTGCTGCTGTTTGAGCCCGCGACGCAGCCGCGCGTGACGATCCCCTTCAGCCCGTTCTTCATCTCGGAGGTCAAGGCCGGGAAGGTCAAGCTGGTCACGACCAAGGGTGACGCGGTGCAGGGCACCTTCAAGGCGAAGGTGACATATCCGGTCGGTTCGAAGACGGCGACCGCGACGACGCTGTTCGCGACGCAGGTGCCGGCGTTCTGGAACGGCAGCCAGCTCGCGACGCTGCTGACCTCCAAGGATGTCGAGATCAACGCGCAGTCGACGATCGCGACGACGTCGGTGCTGGCGGAGATCCTGCTCGGCTTCGGCCCGACGCTTTTGATCGTCGGCATCTTCGTGATGATCGCGCGGCGCGCGTCCAAGGGCGGCGGCATGGGCGCGCTCGGACAGTTCGGGCGCTCCAAGGCGCGCCGCGTGGACCCCGAGAAGATCCGCGTGACCTTCGCCGACGTCGCCGGGATCGACGAGGCGAAGATGGAGCTGACCGAGATCGTCGACTTCCTCAAGACGCCGGAGCGCTACGGCCGCCTGGGCGGACGGATGCCCCACGGCGTGCTGCTCTCGGGCGCGCCGGGCACCGGCAAGACGCTGCTCGCACGCGCCGTCGCCGGCGAGGCGCACGCCGCGTTCTTCTCGATCTCGGCCTCGGAGTTCATCGAGGCGATCGTCGGCGTCGGCGCATCGCGCGTGCGCGACCTCTTCACGCAGGCCCGCGCGGCGGCGCCGGCGATCATCTTCATCGACGAGCTCGACGCGATCGGGCGCTCGCGCCAGGGCTCGGTGTCGGTCAGCGGCGCCAACGACGAGCGCGAGCAGACACTCGACCAGATCCTGACCGAGATGGACGGCTTCGAGCCGACCGAGGCGGTCGTCGTGCTCGCCGCGACCAACCGCGTCGACGTGCTCGACTCGGCGCTGCTGCGCCCGGGCCGCTTTGACCGCCGGGTCGTCGTGCAGGCGCCGGACCGCACCGGGCGCAGCGCGATCCTGAAGGTGCACACCCACGGCATTCCGCTGGCGGCGAACGTCGACCTCGACGCCCTCGCGTCCGCCACGCCGGGAATGGTCGGCGCCGATCTCGCGAACCTCGCCAACGAGGCCGCGCTGCTGGCCGCGCGTCGCGGCCGCAAGCAGGTCGAGATGGCGGACTTCACCGACTCGCTCGAGAAGATCATGCTCGGCGCGCCGCGCGGGATCATCCTGTCCCCCGCCGACCGCGAACGCACCGCC
>JBEKSK010000354.1:0-4387 GCA_049517155.1 Solirubrobacteraceae bacterium | reverse complement strand
ACTCGCCGCGCGCGAGCTCGCCGAGCGAGCGCTCCATCGCCTCGATGCACTCACCCATTGCAAGATGCGCGTGCACCTCGGCCTCGCCCAACACGATCACGCTCACGCGAAGAGCCTCGCGATCGAGTCCCGCTCGCCCGGCTCAAGCGTTCCAGCGAGCGCCTCGCGCACCGGTTCGAGGTGGTCCGGACTGCCCGGCCCGACGACGATCGCGCTGACATCGGGGTGCGCGAGGATCCAGCGCAGCGACAGGCCGGCCATCGAGATCGCGCGCGCGGCGGCGAGCGTCTCGAGTGCCTCGAGTGAGTCGAAGATGTCGTCGCGGAGAAAGTCGGCGTAGACGTCGGGCCGCTGCGTCATGCGCGAACCGGCTGGAAACTGGCTGCCGCGGCGGTACTTGCCGGTCAGCCAGCCGCCGGCGAGCGGGCTGTAGGCGGTGTAGCTGACGGCCTCGCGGGCGCACAGCGGCAGGATCTCTGCCTCGTCGCCGCGGGCGAGCAGCGAGTAGGAGTTCTGGATCGCGTCGATGTGGCCGGCGTCGAGTGCGGCGCGCAGCTGGCTGGGGTCGTAGTTGCTCACGCCGATCGCGCCGACGAGGCCCTCGGAGCGCAGTTGCTGCAGTGTCTCGACGACGCGCTCCGGCGCGACGTCCGGGTCGTGGTCGTGCGCGAGAAAGAGATCGACGCGCTCCACGCCGAGCCGGCGCAGGCTCGCGTGCAGCTGGCGCGTGATGCGTTCCGGGGCGAGGCCGTGGTCCGCGCCAGCCGCCATCGGGTTGTAGGTCTTGGTGGTCAGCAGCGGCAGCAGCCCGCGCGAGCGGATCCAGTTGCCGATCGTGGTCTCGCTGCGCCCGCCGCCGTAGGCGTCGGCGGTGTCGAAGTGGTTGATCCCGAGCTCCCAGGCCGCGTCCATGATCGCGAAGGCCTGCGCTTCGTCGAGCCCGCGACCGAAGAACGCGACCGATGAGCCGACGCCGCCGAAGTTGCCGCAGCCGAGCGCGACGCGCGGCGCGGTCACTGCGGAGCGCCCGAGCTGGCGTGCCTCGATTGCCGCGGCAGTCACGTTCGATCGCACGAAGCCAGCGGCGGGGCCATCCTTGATATTTGATCAGAAACCCTCATGTGGTGCGTCGCGCAGGCCGCTGCTCAAGCAGTGCTGACAACCCACTACACTGGGCCGCGGACCGTGCTAGGCGGGGAGTTAGCGGTGCCCTGAACTCGCAATCCGCTCAAGCGGGGCCGAATTCCCTCCCGAGGGGCGTGCCGTGCGGCATGCTCCGCCGGCTGGGGTGTTGAAGGGAAGGGTCCCCCGCGATGTTGGTCCGCGAACCAGGTCAGGTCCGGAAGGAAGCAGCCTTAAGCGGGTGCCGGCAGGCGCGAGGGGAGTTACCTGACCGGAGCCCCGGCCGCCGGCGCCACCGCACGTCAGGCCACGAAGGCGGGTGCACGGTCCATTTTCAAATTCATGAGGCCCTCCCGGGCCTGGGGTGGTTGATCGCTTGCGCGATCAACCACAGCTCGAGTACTCGCGCCATGAGCGGTTCGCCGCGACCAGGTGGAAGCTCGCCGGGACGCCGCCGGTGCGTTGCGGGTCCGCCGGGTCGAGCTGGTAGGCGATGTAGACAGCCCGGTTGGCGGTCGCCAGGTAGATCCCGCGCCTGACCGGGTGCACGACGATGTTCGCCGGGCTCGTGTGCAGGTAGAGCGCGAGCAGCGGCACCGGTGTGGCGTAGGGAACACTGATCGCCCCGCAGCCGGCCGTGATCTTGTGGCTCGAGACCAGCGCGATCAGGTCGCTCGCGATCCGCTGCTGAGCGGGGAGCGACTGATCGGCGGGCTTGGCCGAGTCGAACGTCTTGTGGAAGCGGGGGATTTGCCAGAGGACCGAGGCCGCGACCACGACGGCGATCACGATCGCGCCCGCCTGCCACAGCCGCCGCCGTGGGTGGCCGGGCTCGATCGATCGCCAGCCGAACAGGCCGGCGCCGCCGAAGATCGCCCCGAGTGCGGCGATCAGGAACACGTAGCGGTCCTGGATCGGCAGCCCCGAGCTCGCGACGATCGCCAGCCCGACGATCGCGATCACCGCCGCCACCGCACCGAGCGCCACGCGTGAGCGGGTCAGCCACAGCGTCATGACGGCGCCGATCGCAGCGGCCACGAGTCCGTCGGGACCGAGCACCTCGCCGAGCCGCCGGGCTCCGTAATAGGGGACGTTGAGCAGCCCGGTCGCGCGGTGCAGCTGCTTGGCGGTCGAGCGCGTGTTGGTCAGCGACCACAGCGGGTTGCCGGTCACGAGCAGGTCCGACAGCGCCCACAAAAGCGGCGCCAGAGCAACCAGCGCGGCGAGCGCCCAGCGCTCGCGCGGCGTGGCGCCGCGCCACAGATAGAGCCAGTAGATCGCGGCGAACAGCCAGGCCTCGGGGCGCAGCAGGCCCGCGAGGTCAAGCAGCGCGATCACCGGCCAGCCGGCGCGCCGGCGCCGCGTCTCGAGTGCCAGCGCCGCCAGCATCAACACGACGTAGGGGATGTCGGCGTAGGCGCGCGCGCCATAGCTGAGGACCTCGTAGCGGCTGAGGATCAGCGCGGCGGCGGCGAGCCCGACGGCCGGCGAGAACCAGCTCGCCCCGAGCCGGTAGACGAGGTAGCCGAGCGCGGCGAGCGAAAGATAGGCGAGCGCGACGATCACCGCGATCGTCGCGGCCGCGCCGAGCGGCGAGAGGATGAATCCCAGCGCCTCGAGCAGCGGATGCGGCGTTGGGGCGAGCGTGAGCTTTCTGGCCGCGCGCGAGCTGCTGGCCCCATGTCAGCGAGTACAGCGTGTCGTAATTGGCGAAGCCGACGCCAAGCGTGAGCCGCAGCGCCACCGCGCCGGCCACGATCGCGAGAGGTGCTCGCAGCCGCATCGCAGGCACGCTATCCGCTCCACACGTCGGGGTAGACTCAGGCGACTCGTGTCCGCCGGCCCCTCGCTCTATCGCCGTCACCGCCCGCGGACCTTCGCCGAGGTGGTCGGCCAGGAACACGTCGTGCGCACGCTGACCAACGCCGTCGAGCGCGACCGCGTTCACCACGCCTACCTGTTCGTCGGCTCGCGCGGCACCGGCAAGACGTCGATGGCGAAGATCCTCGCGGCGTGCCTGAACTGCACCAACGGGCCGACCGTGACGCCGTGCGGCGTCTGCGACTCCTGCGTGTCGATCGCCTCGGCCAGCTCGCTTGACGTGCTCGAGATGGACGCCGCGTCGTCGAACTCCGTCGACGACATCCGCGCGCTGCGGGACTCGGTTGCCTACGCGCCGGTCTCCGGGCGCCAGAAGATCTACATCCTCGACGAGGCGCACATGCTTTCGACGGCCGCCTGGAACGCCTTCCTCAAGACGCTTGAGGAGCCGCCGCCGAACACCGTCTTCGTGCTGGCGACGACCGAGGCCCAGAAGGTGCCGGCGACGGTCGTGGACCGCTGCCACCGCTTCGACTTCCACCGCCCGAGCGTCGAGCAGATCGCCACCGTGGTGGCGCGCACCGCGACCGCTGAGAGCATCGCGATCGGGCCCGAGGCGGTGGCCGTCCTCGCCCGCCACGCCTCCGGCAGCTTCCGCGACGCGCTCGGCACACTCGAGCAGCTGCAGACCTACGCCGGCGGCGAGATCGCACTCGCCGACGTGCTCGCCGTGCTCGGGATCTCCGACGCCGACCTGCGTTTCGCCGCCTTCGACGCGATCGCCGCCGGCGACGTTCGCGCTGCGCTCCACGCCTGCGCCCACGCGGTGGACGGCGGTCACGAGCCGGCGGCATTCATCCGCGAGCTCGAGATCCACGCGCGCGAGCTGATGATCGTGCAGATGCAGGGCGGCGGCGTCCCGCCCGAGCTGAGCCTGACGCCCGAGCGCGACGAGCGGCTCGCGACTGCGGCGGCGGCCCTCGACGGCGCCACACTGGTCCGCACGCTCGATCTGCTCGCCGCGGCGCAGAACCACCTGCGTGCCGGCGCCGACGCCCGCACGCAGCTCGAGCTGGCGATGGTCAAGGCCGCCCGCGCCGATCTCGACCCGACCCTCGCCGCGCTCGCCGCGCGAATCGAGCAGCTCGAATCCGGCCGCCCACGGCCGGCGCACGCGCCCGCGGCGCGCGTGCCCGAGCCCCCGCGCGCGCCCGAGCCCGAGCCGGTGCGCGAGGTCGCGGTGCCCGAGCCGGCGGTCGCGGTCGCGGCGCCCGAGCTAGAGCCGGCGCCCGCCGCGTCCGAGCCCGAGCCGGCGCACGCGGTTGCGGCGCGCGAACCCGAGCCGGCGCACGCGGTTGCGGTGCGCGAGCCCGAGCCGGCGCGCGAGCCCGAGCCGGTGCGCGAGGTCGCGGTGCCCGAGCCGGCGGTCGCGGTCGCGGTGCGC
>JBEKSK010000353.1:0-2785 GCA_049517155.1 Solirubrobacteraceae bacterium | reverse complement strand
TTCCCTACTTGCTGAGCGGGAAGACCGGAGCGACCGTCTTCCCGAAGGTGCTGTTGATCACATGGGCAAACGACGTGTACCACGCCACGATCGCGGTCGCGACACCGAGATAGCCGCCCCAGTGCGTCGCGCTCGTATGGCCGCCGCTTGCGCCGATCGCGAGCATCACGAAGGTGACCGTCAGCAGGGTGAAGATGAGCAACACCGCCCCGCTGACACGTAGCGCCGCCACCGTCATGTACGCGGTGAAGATCGCCCAGGCCCAGAAGAACAGGCCGAGTGCATGGCCGACGTTGGCGGCCGGGATCCCCGACACGTTGAACGACAGCAGCACCCAGACGGCGATCCAGAACGCCCCGTACGAGCTGAATGCCACAGCCCCGAACGTGTTGCCGACCCGGAACTCCCACATCCCGGCGAGCAGCTGAGCGAGTCCGCCGTAAGCGACCGCCAAGCCGAGCACCACCGGCGTGTCGGCCGGACTGACCCATTTCGCGTTCATCATCGACAACACGAAGGTCGTCAGCGCGAATCCCGCCAGCCCCAATGGCGCGGGATTCGCGGGCTTCCACGAACTACTAGCTCCAGACCCTTCCATGCGGCCTCCTCTCGTCCCGCCCTGCGACGGTACACGCCGCACGGCGCGGTTGTTTGAACCATCCCCCGAACTGCACTGCCATATCCCAACGAGACTTCGTTCGTGAGCATAACCACAAGCCAGCCCGCGCTGGGGATTTTTTGAGGCGTTCGCCTGAACGTTGGCGATCCGAGGCGGCGGGAGCTGAAGGCTTCTCGCGCTCGCCGCCGCGACGGCGTCAGCGACGCCGCTTGCGCTTCTTGGAAGCCGACGGCGACGGCCCGCTGGGCGCGACCGGCGCCGGCACCGGCGAGGAGTCCGAGCTGCCACGGCGCAGGCCGCGCATCGGCTGGCGCTGCTGGCGCTGCTGGCGCGGTGCCCGCTCCCTGACCGGCCAGGGCCGAGCCTCGACCACCGTCCAGGCCTCCGGCAGCGGCCGCCCGCCGAACTGCAGCAGCATCGCGGCGAAGAACACCAGCCACAGGCTCTGGATCACCGGCAACGGCGTCAGCGGGATCAGGAACAGCACCCCGGCGATGATCCCGACGATGCCCATCAGCCGCGTCAGCAGGCCGACCCGCATCGAACGCAGCGAGATCATGATGAATGCGGCGGCCAGCGCGAGGGTGCCGACCGTCAGGATCAGCTGGAAGGCGACACGCAGCCCGCCGGCCGTCGCGGCGGTGATCGCCGCCGCGTCGCGCGCGCTGTGCGAGAGGTAGCTGTGCGCACCGATGATCAGCGAGATCTCGAACGCGGGCAGGAAGACGGCGAGCAGGATCGGCCCGAACAGCGCGAGCTGGCTGGCGATTCTCGACGGTGAGGGCGAGCGCGCCATCTCCGCCGACGCCAGATAGCGCAGCGGCACGAGCATGCCCAGCGCGCCGATGTTGCTGATCAGGAACGACGCGATCAGCGGTCCCTGGTGGCTCACCAGGAACTGCTCGTGAACGGTGCGCGGGTCAACCGCGGCCACCGCCAGGCCGTGCAACGCCGGCCGCAGGCCCTGCAGAATCCCGATCGTCGGCTCCTTGCCCCCGACCACCGCCACCCACAGCTGCCCGCCGAAGAAAAAGAGGCCGGCGGTCAGCGCGCAGGCGGCGACGCGGACGCGCTGAGCGCCCTCCACTGCGAGCTGGCGCTCGGCGTCGGCCATGATCGACGAGAGTGTAATTGGACCGCGGTCGCTAGGCTTTCCGCATGGAGGGTTTCGGCGGCCTGTTCGGCGATCCAGACGAGCTGCAACGGCGGATGGCGGAATTCGCCGAGCAGATGCAGGGCCAGCAGCGCCTGGCCTGGGCCGACAACGCGATCAAGCTCGCCGTCGACATGACCGTCGCGGCGATCAACCGGATCAACCTGCAGGGCACCTCCGAACAGCAGGCAGCTCAGATCCGCGAGGTGATGGCGCTCGTCTTCCCGGAGGCCGTCACACTCGTTCGCGAGGCCCGCTCCGGGCTTCAGTAGCCCCGGGCTCCTCGCCGGAGCCACCCTTCTCGGCAGCGCGATCGGCGCGACCGGCGCGGATCGCGTCCTTGAACGAGCGGAAGCGAAAGATCGTCACCAGCGCGATGAACCCGACCCCCGCCGTCAACACGGCGATCGCGATCTGCTGCCCGACCGAGTAGGCGAGGACGACGGCGGAGTTCGCGGAGTGCGCGAAGACCTTGACGAACAGCGCCTGTTGGATGCCAACCCCGCCGGGGGCCAGCGGGATCATCCCCGACACAGCGCTGACGCCGAACACCAGCATCACGTTGCCGACCGAGCCGCCGATCCGGAACGCGTCGAGGAAGAACCAGAAGGCACCGGCGCGGCAGAGCCAGGCGACCGCCTGGAAGGCGACGACCTGGCGCAGGTAGCGGTGGCGGTCGCGCAGGATCGTCAGACCCTGGCGGATGCGCTCCCAGAAGGCGACGACGCGCCGCGACAGCAGGGCGAAGGCGACGAGGCCCAGGATCGCGAGCGCCGTCAGCAAAAACAGCGTGAGGCGGAAGTTCGAGGCCAGGAACGACAGGTCAAAGGCGTTCAGCTTGGCGAAGTCCGGTGGTTTGGGGAAGACGCCCTGCGTGAAGGCGAAGATCAGCACGATCACGCCGATCACCGCGTCGAACGGGGCCTCGGTGTAGATCGTGGCGGCGACGGTCGCGTAGGTCGAGCGCGGGATCGAGTTCTTCGCGAGAAAGACCTTGATCACGTCCCCGCCGC
>JBEKSK010000352.1:0-2789 GCA_049517155.1 Solirubrobacteraceae bacterium | reverse complement strand
AGCCACCGAGTCTGGCTGCTGCTTGGCCTGATGCAGCCGCTCGCCGCCGCGGTGTTCGCGCTCGACGGAATCCTGATCGGCGCGGGGGACACGCGCTACCTCGCATGGGCAATGGCAGCGGCGATCGCCGCATTCGTCCCGCTCGCGTTCGCCGCGGGCGACGTCGCCGCCCTCTGGCTGGCGCTCAACGCGCTGATCCTTGCTCGCCTGGTGACACTGGTGCCCCGGTTCGTGCGCAAGCGCTGGATCGTCGTCGGCGCGCGGGCGTCGTAGCGGTGAACCCGGGTCGGGCGCGCGCGCCCTCGGGTGCCATCGAAGCCCGAGTTCGTCGAAGTCGCCGGCATGCGGACCGCACCCGAAGTGCTCCGCCGTGCAGCGAGCGAACCGGCCTCAGCGGCTGGAGCGGCGAGCGCGCATCCTCGCCGGTCGCCCCACGCTTCGCGTACGGTGGCGGGCGCCGTGTTGCCGACACGCGTTTCCCGGATCGCTCGCGCCCTGTCGATCGACGTTGCGCTGCTGCGTCGCCGGCGGGAGTTCGGTCTCCTGACGGCCGGCCAGGTGGTGTCCCAGATCGGGTCGACGATGACATTCGTGGCGCTGCCGGTGCAGTGCTACGCGCAGACACACTCGACGCTCACGGTGGGTCTGCTGGGGGCGGTGGAGTTCGTGCCGATCCTGTTTCTCGCGCTCGTCGGCGGCGCGATGGCCGACGGCTTCGACCGGCGGCTGCTCGTGCTGGCGGCGGAGGGCGGGACACTGCTGGTGACCCTGGGCCTGATCGTCAACGCCAGTCTCGCGCCACCGACGACCTGGGTTCTGTTCGTCGCGGCGGCGCTGTCGGCGGCGTTTGAGGCATTGCGCCGGCCGCCGCTGGACGCGCTGCTGCCGCAGCTCGTGGAGCCCGGCGATCTGAAGAGCGCGCTGGCGCTGTCATCGGGCCTGGGGAGTCTCGCGGCGCTGATCGGCCCGGCGCTCGCTGGGGTGGCGATCGCGGGCCTTGGCTTCGCCGGCGCCTACTCAGCCGACGCCCTGACCTTCGTCGCCGCGGTGGCGACGATCGCCGCGATCCACACACCCGCGAGGATGTCCGAGCGCAGCGCCCCCAGCCTGCGCTCGACGCTAGACGCCGTGCGCTACGCGAGCGGGCGCCCCGAGTTGATCGGAACCTATGTCGTCGACATCAACGCGATGTTCTTCGGCATGCCCCTGGCGACGTTCCCCGCGCTGGCGCGCCATTTCGGCGGCGGCGACAGCCTTGTCGGGATCCTCTACGCAGCGCCGGCGGCCGGGGCGATGCTCGCAGCCGTCTCGAGCGGCTGGTCAGCCGGTGTTCACCGCCATGGCCGCGCGATCGTGGCTGCCGCAGCCGGCTGGGGCCTTGCCATCGTCGGCTTCGGGCTCGCCCCGAGCCTTGGACTTGCGCTGGTGTTCCTGGTCCTGGCCGGCGCCGCCGACGAGATCTCCGGGCTGTTTCGCGCCGTGATCTGGAACCAGACGATTCCGACCGCGATGCGCGGCCGGCTGGCCGGGCTCGAGATGCTGTCCTGGTCCTCGGGCCCGGCGCTCGGCAACACCGAGGCCGGAGTGGCCAGCGCGCTGGTCGGCCTGCGCGCCTCGATCGTCCTCGGCGGCGCGCTGTGCGTGGCCGGAAGCGGCGCCCTGGGCGCGGCCCTGCCGGCCTTCTGGGCCTACGACGGGCGCGCAGCCAAGCAGATTCCTCCTCTGTCGCGCGTCACGCCGACGCCGGGCCGCGAGGCCTGACGCGTTGTCTGCGAGGCGCGCGCCCCCCGGCGCCGGCGCTCTGGCGCCGGGCACTCGAGGCTAGGAATACACCCTGAAGATCGTCCCCGACTGCTCGCCGATGTAGATGTAGCCGTCCTCAACCGCCAGGCCGATGATCGGGGAGTCAAAGCCCGTCACGAACGGCGTCGCCTTGCCGCCGCTCGCCGGGATCTTGACCACCTCGGGCCCGGAGGTGCCGACGCCCGTGTAGAGCGCGACGTAGAGCGTCTTCCCGATCGAGCTGATGCCCATCGGCGAGGCGTGCGGGGGAAGGAAGATCAGCGGCTTGGTGAACTGCCGGCAGGCCTTTGCCTGCGAGGGATACCAGACGCAGGTCGGAAAGCCGTAGTTCTGGCCGGGCGCGGCTGCGACGATCTCATCGCGCGGGATCGTGGCGGGCGCGCCCTCGTCCTGGCCGAGGTCGCTCACGTAGGGATCGCGCGAGCCGGACGGGAAGTGCAGCTGGAACGGCTGGCGCAGGCCGCGCGCGACGATCTGCACGTCCTTGCCGCCGGCGGTCATCGAAATGACCCCCTCCGAGAGCCGATAGGGATCCTTGGTGTGGTCGTACTCCGGCTCTTTCAGCAGCAGCCCGGCGTACAGACGTCCGTCGGGCCCGAAGGCGATTCCGCTGAGGCCGTTGAAATCGGGCGAGGAGTTGGCGTAGATCGTCTTGTCGGTTGCGAACATCGTGCCGTTCCAGCCGCCGAGAGCGATGATCGTCGGGCCGGTGGAGACATACAGCAGGCTGCCCTGCCAGGCCAGGCCGTAGACGTCGGCCGGCCCGCCCGGTACCGCCGTGGCGACCCCGCCTGAGACGCTCACCAGTCCGCCGGGGCCGTAGTCGGGCAGCGACGGTCCTTTGCCGATGAACATCGTCCCGGCGCCCCAGGCGAACGAGGTGGGTGTCTCGACGTAGTTGGTCACGACCGTCACCGGCTGGCCGTTGCTGGCGACCGGACCGGCACTCGTCTGAGCGCCCGTGACGGCGGGCAGAGCCAGCGCCG
>JBEKSK010000351.1:0-2805 GCA_049517155.1 Solirubrobacteraceae bacterium | reverse complement strand
CGTGGTCGTGGGCGTCAACGCCTACGTCGACGAGCACGAGCCGCGGATCGAGGGGATCCTGTCGGTCGATCCGGCGTCAGAGCGCGACCAGGTGGCGCGGCTGGCCGCGTTCAAGCGCGACCGCGACGGGGCGCTCGTCGCGGCGCGCCTGGAGGAGTTGGGTGCTTGCGCGCGGGGCAGCGCGAACCTGCTCGTGCCGATCGGCGCCGCGCTGCGCGACCGTTGCACGCTCGGCGAGGTCTGCGGAGCGCTGCGCGAAGTGTTTGGCAGCTACCAGCCGCACTGAGTAGGCGCTCGCGAAGGGTGCAGGATTCGCGGCGCCGAGCGCAAATACAAACGCTCATGGGTGTTGTCGAGAGCCAGCGAACGCTGGTGAAATCGGTGCCTGAGCTGTGGGCGCAGCTCAGCGAGGTCGAGCTGCTGCGACCGATGCTCGGCCCCTTCGGCGAGATCGCGATCACGCGCCTTGTGCCCGAGGCGAGTATCGAGTGGCGCAGCGAACTGGCCGAAGGCAGCGTCGAGCTGCAACCGAGCGGCTTTGGCACGCGGGTGCGCCTGACCGCCCAGCTCGCGGCTGCCACACCGGAGCAAGCGCCCGAGCTGCCCCTGCGTCGCGGCTTTTGGGCGCGGCTGCGCCGGCGCGCGCCGGCGGCCGCGCCGCCGGAGCAGGCGCCGGCGCCCCCGGCCGACACGCTTGACCCCGGGCTTGCGAAGGGCGCGCTGACGGCGGTGCTCGACGAGATCGGGACCGCGCGGCACCGGCCGTTCTCGCGCGACGCGGGAGCCTCCCCGGCGATCACGTAGCGCCCGACGCAGCCGGCCGCGTAGGATCCTGCCCGCGTTGACCGAGCGAGCGCCCCATTCCTACGCCGAGAAGCTCGCACAGCTGCACGAGCTGCGCCGGGAGGCCGCCCACGCCGAGGGCCCGGCGGTCGCCAAGCAGCACGCCAAGGGCAAGTTCACCGCCCGCGAGCGGATCGAGAAGCTGCTCGACAGCGGCTCCTTCGAGGAGCTCGACGCCTTCGTGCGCCACCGCACGACCGACTTCGAGATGGACCGCACGCGGCCGCTGGCCGACGCCGTGATCACCGGCCACGGCACGATCGACGGGCGCCAGGTCTGCGTCTTCAGCCAGGACTTCACGGTCTTCGGCGGCTCGCTCGGCGAGGTGATGGGCGAGAAGATCTGCAAGCTGATGGATCTCGCCGCGCGGGTCGGCTGCCCGGTGATTGGCATCAATGACTCCGGCGGCGCGCGGATCCAGGAGGGGGTCGTGTCGCTCGGCGCCTACGCCGAGCTGTTCTACCGCAACGTGCGCTGCTCGGGCGTGATCCCGCAGATCTCATTGATCATGGGTCCGTGCGCGGGTGGCGCCGTGTATTCGCCGGCGATCACGGACTTCATCCTGATGGTCAGGGAGACCTCTCACATGTTCATCACCGGCCCCGATGTGATCAAGACGGTCACCGGCGAGAGCGTCGGCTTCGAGGAGCTGGGCGGCGCGATGACCCACAACACCAAGTCGGGCGTCGCCCATTTCGCGACCGAGGACGAGGAGCACTGCCTCGAGGAGGCGCGCTACCTGCTGTCGTTCCTGCCGCAGAACAACCTCGAGACCGCACCGCTGACGGACGCCACCGACGACCCCCGGCGGATGGACCCGGAGCTCGACTCGGCCGTCCCCGACAGTCCAAACAAGCCCTACGACATGCGCGGAGTGGTCGCCCGCATCGTCGACAACGGCGAGTTCCTCGAGGTGCACGAGCATTACGCGCCCAACATCGTCTGCGGCTTCGCGCGCCTGGACGGCGTCTCGGTCGGCGTCGTCGGCAACCAGCCGGCCGCACTCGCCGGGGTGCTGGACATCGACGCCTCGGCGAAGGCGGCGCGCTTCGTGCGCACCTGCGATGCGTTCAACATCCCGATCATCACCTTCGTCGATGTGCCGGGCTTTCTGCCGGGCACGGCGCAGGAGTGGGGCGGGATCATCCGCCACGGCGCGAAGCTGCTCTACGCCTACGCCGAGGCGACGGTGCCGAAGATCACAGTGATCACCCGCAAGGCCTACGGCGGCGCCTACGACGTGATGTCCTCCAAGCACCTGCGGGCCGACTTCAACTTCGCCTGGCCGACGGCCGAGATCGCGGTGATGGGGCCGGAGGGGGCGGTCAACATCATCTACAAGCGCGAGCTGGCAGGCAGCGACGCGCCCGCGGAGCTGCGCGCGCAGCTGATGGAGGACTACACAGCGCGCTTCGAGAATCCCTACGCCGCCGCCGAGCGTGGCTACATCGACGACGTGATCGAGCCTCACGAGACCCGCCCGCGGCTGATCACCGCCCTGCACCTGCTCGCCACCAAGCACGAGGCGGGACCCAGGCGCAAGCACGGCAACATCCCGCTCTAGGGGGAATTCGCGGACCCGAAAGGGCCCACTAGACTCAGCCTCGTGAACGCGTCGCCACCGCCGCCGCTGATCACGCCGGCCGCCACGCCGGCGCAGACCGCCGCGATCGTGGCGGCGATCGAGTGCTTCGTCCGCGACACCGCCAGGAACCCGCGTAAGGCGCAGCGGCCCGGCGGCGGCTGGCTGCGCGCGGCACGTCTGGAGGCGGTCAGCAGAGCCCCCGGCTCCTGCGCCGATCAGGCCGGCCGCCACCCGTGGCACGAGGGTACGCGGACGCATCCGAGTAAATACTAGAAAAGCACCTGGCTTTCGCTAGTATTCCTCTCCCACTAGCGGAAGAGGTTGTTGGATGGCGCATGGCCAAAACGGCGCGCGTGGCTCGCTCGCCGATCCCGAGG
>JBEKSK010000350.1:0-2844 GCA_049517155.1 Solirubrobacteraceae bacterium | reverse complement strand
CCCCGAAATCGTCAAAGAAATCGCCGCCACCCGCATCACCGAACGCGGCGAAACCCGCGCCGACGACAAAACCTCAGAAGCCGCCATGGAAGACCGCAAAAAAGCCGGATACTTCTAGTGGCCGCGCTGTCCCCGACGCGGTCGTCGCTCGCCGGCGCCTTCGCATGACGCTCGACCTGCTGCGATTCACGACCGCCGGATCGGTGGATGACGGCAAGAGCACGCTGATCGGCCGCCTGCTCTTCGACTCCAAGCAGGTCTTGGAGGACCAGCTCGAGCACGTCACCGAGGTTTCGCTCCGGCGCGGCTCGGACGAGATCGATCTGGCGCTGCTGGTCGACGGGCTGCGCGCCGAGCGCGAGCAGGGCATCACGATCGACGTCGCCTACCGCTACTTCACAACGCCGCGGCGGCGCTTCATCATCGCCGACTGTCCCGGGCACCAGCAGTACACCCGCAACATGGTCACCGGCGCATCGACGGCCGACCTGGCCGTGATCCTGCTCGACGCTCGCAAGGGCGTGCTCGAGCAGTCCAAGCGCCACGCGTTCATCAGCGCGCTGCTCGGCATTCCGCACATCGTCGTGGCGGTCAACAAGATGGATCTCGTCGAGTACTCGCAGGAGCGCTTCGCCGAAATCATTGCCGACTTCGCGCCGTTCCTCGAGAAGCTCGGCGTCACCGACTGGCTGAACATCCCGATCTCGGCGCTGCGCGGGGACAACGTGGTCGACCGCTCAGAGCTGACGCCGTGGTATGGGGGTCCGACCCTGCTGGAGCATCTCGAGGAGGTCGAGGTCTCCTACGACCACCCGTATGACGTGCCGGCGCGCTTCCCGGTGCAGTGGATCGTGCGAACCGGGGGCAGCGACGGCGAGTATCGCGGCTACGCCGGGCAGCTCGCGAGCGGGGCGCTGCGCGCGGGCGAGGAGGTCGTCGTCCTTCCCTCCGGGCAGCGCACGCGGATCGCCGCGATCGACACCTACGAGGGCGAGCTCGACGAGGCCGTCGCACCACTCTCGCTGACACTGCGCCTTGAGGACGATCTGGATGTCGCGCGCGGCGAGCTGATCGCCGCCGTCAGCGACCCGCCGCTCGTCACGCGCGAATTCCACGCCGACGTCTGCTGGCTGGCCAGCGAGCCGCTGAAGCCCGGCGGGCGCTACGCGATCAAGCACACATCGCACACTGCGACGGCGATCATCGATGCGCTGATCGACCGCGTGGACGTCGACACTCTGGAGCGCGAGACGGGTCCGAGCGAGCTCGTGCTCAACGACATCGCGCGTGTCAGCGTGCGCACGAGCGCGCCGATGGCGATCGACCCGTACGCGCGCAACCGCCGTACCGGGAGCTTCGTGCTGATCGACGAATCCACCGACGCCACGGTCGGCGCGGGCATGATCGTCGCCGAGCCGAAGTAACTGACCGACTGCGGACCGGCCGCTGCGCCAAGGTCGTTACGAGGCGCCGGGGCTTGGTGCCGCCGGCGCCCTACCCCCCGACCGGCTGCTTAGAAGTCCACCTCGTCGAACGGCCCATCCGGACGAGCCAGCGGCGCGTAGGGATCGGCCGGCGCGGTGTCGGACTGCGTGGCGCTGTCGCGTGATCCTCTCGAAACCCCCAGGAACCTCCGCTTGGCCGCCGTCTCTGGCGAGTGCGCGGTGTCCGGAGTCTCGGCGGCCGGTGCAGCGTCGGGCGCGGCTTCGGAATCTGCGGCCGGCGTCTCGGGCGTCGCGGGCGGTGGCTCGACGGGCCGCGGTGGCGCCTCGACCGCACGCGGCACCTCGACCGCACGCGGTGGCTCGGCCTGTAGCGGGGGCGGCGCTGCTGCGCGCGGCGCTGGCGCGGTGGGCGAAGCAGCATCGGGCCTTGCCGGCGCGGGCGCGTCCGGCCTCGTGATCGTGACGCTCGACTCCGGCGTGATCGGCGTGTCGCGGGGGCGGGCCGGCGGCTCGGGAGCCGTCGACGCCGGGGCCCTCGTCCCGGGCGGCGGCGTCTCGATGACCAGCACGCGACCGAGGCTGGAGCGCAGGCGGTCGCGCGGCACCTTGTGCTCACCGATCGCTTCGTTGATCGCGTCGAGGAACGCGGCCGACGGGTTGGCCGCAAGCGCCGCGAGTACCTCCCGCACGCGCGGATCGGTGAAGACCTTCTGCTCGCCCCACAGCGCCAAGCTGCCGTCGCCGAGCGACTCGCGCGACAGCAGCGGAACGTTTGCGGTGTCGGTGGGAGACCCAACGGCAGCCCTGCTGAGATCGACCTCGAAGGCGAGCTTCTGGTCGGTCGGAACCTGCTCGTCAGTCCTGTAGACCCGGTAGATCAGCCCGTTGGTGACCGCACACCAGAGGACGCCCTCGCCGTTCGCGCCGTCGACCGCACGCGCGGTGAACGAGTGGTCGTCGAGGCTCTCGTTGACGCCGCGCGCCTCGATGAACATGACATTTGCGTCGCCGATCCTGAGCGCATAGTCGATCGAGCTGTTCTCATGCATCGGCCAGTCGCGCAGCACGTGGTCGAGGTTCGTCGTGTCCCAGCCGAGAGCCGAAAGCGTCGGCTCGATCAGCAGCGCCTTCGTGTTGGCCTCGTTGCCGACCGGGCCCTTGAGCCGCTCAGCGACCCCAGCGATTTTTCTTACGTCATCGAGTAGTGCCATTGTTCGGTGATCTTAGCTGGCGGCCGGGACGGCGCGGATTCTCGTCCCTCGCAAGCACCCCCTAACTTCGCTCCCACCGGACTTTTGGTGGCCTCGCGAAGCTCTCGAGGGCTCGCCCGTCAGCCTTTCGCTTGCGGCCCGGACGGTTCGCTGTAAGCGAGGTCGATCAGCCGGCACGCGTCGTCGAG
>JBEKSK010000349.1:0-2849 GCA_049517155.1 Solirubrobacteraceae bacterium | reverse complement strand
AAGACGATCAGGCCGGACTGCGCGGAAAGGTCCTCGTCCGGCTCCGCCCCCTGCGCTGCGCCGCTGTCGCTGCGCGGCGAGATCGTCCGCAGCCCGGCGATCGCGGTGCCCTCAGCCGCCAGGAGCGCGGTCGGACTGGCCACCTCGAGGATGTGGGCCAGCTCGGCCTCGCCGGACTTCGGATGCAGGGGCACGACGTGCATCCCGCAGCGCAGCGCGGCGACCAGCGCGACGGCTGTCGCGGTGCTCGGCGTGGCCCAGAGCGCAAGCGGGCCGCCTTCGGGGAGCCGCGCGCGCAGCTCGCGCGCGGCGAGGTCGAGCGCCCTGTAGCTGAGCGCCCCGTCGGGGAAGGAAACGGCGGTTCGCTCGGTTGGGCTGGCGAGTGGCTCGAACAGGGTCACGTGTCGTCCACGTTAGCGATGGCTCTACGATGCGCGGGCCCGCCACCGTAGAACAAGGAGCCCCCGATGTGTCACGAACTGGACTCTGAACCGCCCATCGCGAAGATCGCCGGCGCAGCCGTCTCGCACTCCGACGTCGTGCTCGACGCTGCCGACGGCAACCGCCTCGCCGCGTTTCTCGCCACACCGGATGAGCCCGCGAGCGTAGGCGTCGTGATCCTGCCTGACGTCCGCGGTCTCTACCACTTCTACGAGGAGCTGGCGCTGCGTTTCGCCGAGCGCGGCTACGCCGCGCTCGCGATCGACTACTTCGGGCGCACCGCCGGTGTCGCCAAGCGCGACAGCGACTTCCAGGCGATGGAGCACACGATGCAGACGACGCCCGAAGGCGTGCAGACAGACATCGCGGCGGCCGTGGCCTACCTGCGCTCGCCCGCCGGCGGCTCGCGCAGCGACATCTTCACGGTGGGGTTCTGCTTCGGCGGCGCCAACTCGTGGCTGGCGGCCGCGGGCGGACACGGGCTGGCCGGGGCGGTCGGCTTCTACGGCATGCCGGGCGAGCGCGCCGGGAGGCCCGGACCGACCGCCGCGGCAGAGCGGATGGCGGCGCCGATCCTCGCGCTGCAGGGCGGCGCCGACGACCACATCCCGGCGGAGGCCAACGCGGCATTCGACGCTGCGCTGACCGCCGCCGGGGTCGAGCACGAAGTGGTGACGCTGGCGGATGCGCCACACAGCTTCTTCGACCGCCACTTCGAGGAGTTCCAGGCCCAGTCCGATGACGCGTGGACGCGTACGCTGGCCTTCATCGACGCCCACAGCGGCGCCTGAGCACGGCTGCCGGGCGAAACCGGCTCAGGGCTCGCCGAAGCTGAACGCCACCTCGTCCACGTAGCACCACCACCACGACTCGCCGGGCTCGAGCGAGCGCATCACCGGGTGCCCGCTCGCGTCGAAGTGCTTGCTCGCGTGCTGGTTGGGGCTCGAGTCGCAGCACGCGACGTGACCGCAGATCATGCACTCGCGCAGATGCACCCACTGGCCGCCGATCGCCAGGCAGTCGCTGCAGCCGATCTCGCTGTCGCGCTTGACGGCTGGGTCGATCTGGTCGAGGTGGCTGCAGGCCTGTGTCATCCGGGGGTCGCTGCGATCGCGGTTGCTCGGCGAACACGGGCAGCGTAACGCTTGCCGGCCGCGGCGGCGCAAGTCCCGCCGTCTCAGCCCTTTCCCAGCCTCCGTGCAGCCGACGCCAAGGGAGCGCCCCCAACATTGGCGAGGCAATCCGCGCACCACCGACGCGAGAACGGAGACCCGATGAGCACGATCCAGTCACTTGATGGCGCACCGGCGATCGCCGCCCGCTCGCGCCTGCGCGCCCGAGAGGCGGCCGGCGAGCAGCGCTGGGTCCGCCCCGCACTGATCGCGCTGCTCGCTGTGACCGCCGTCGCCTACATCTGGGGACTCGGCGCCTCTGGCGACGCCAACAGCTTCTACGCGGCGGCCGTGGAGGCCGGAACGCGCAGCTGGAAGGCATTCTTCTTCGGCTCGCTTGACTCCTCGAGCTTCATCACGACCGACAAACCGCCCGCCTCGATCTGGGTGATGGCGCTGTCCGGGCGGATCTTTGGCTTCAGCAGCTGGAGCATGCTCGTGCCCCAGGCGCTCGAGGGTGTCGCGGCCGTCGGCCTGCTCTACGCCGCGATCAAGCGCTGGTTCGGCCCCGCCGCCGGCCTCGCCGCCGGCGCGATGCTCGCCCTAACCCCGGTTGCGGCGCTGATGTTCCGCTTCAACAATCCCGATGCGCTGCTGGTGGCCACGCTCGTCGCCGCCGCCTACTGCCTGACACGAGCGCTCGAAGCGGCCGGCACACGCTGGATCGTCGCGACCGGCGCCCTGATCGGCTTTGCGTTCCTGGCGAAGATGGGTCAGGCGCTGCTGGTCGTCCCGGCCTTCGGCCTGGTCTATCTGCTCGCCGCCCCGTCGAGCCTGCGCCGGCGGATCGCCGGCGCGCTGGCGGGCTTCGCCGCGATGATCGTCGCCGGCGGCTGGTGGGTGGCGATCGTCGCGCTGCTGCCGGCGAATTCGCGCCCGTTCGTCGACGGCTCGCCCGACAACAACATCTTCAACCTGATCTTTGGCTACAACGGTTTCCAGCGGCTGTTTGGCAGCGGCGGCGGAGCCGGTGGCGGTGGTGGTGGCGGCTCGAGCTTCAGCGGCTCGACCGGCACGCTGCGGCTGTTCAACGAGCTGATGGGCGGCCAGGCCTCGTGGCTCCTGCCGGCGGCGCTGATCGCACTGCTCGCCGGTCTGTGGATCACTCGCCGGGCGCCCCGCACCGACCGCGGCCGTGCCGCCGTTCTCCTCTGGGGCGGCTGGCTGCTCGTCACGGCTGCCGTCTTCAGCTACTCCTCAGGCGTGATCCACACCTACTACGCCGTAGCGCTGGCG
>JBEKSK010000348.1:0-2853 GCA_049517155.1 Solirubrobacteraceae bacterium | reverse complement strand
CCCACCGGGTGTGGCGGCCCGGGTACTTCAACGACCTCGGCCGCACGTTCACCAACACGTTCGACCGCCACGTCGAGGACATCCTCACCGCGCTGCGCGCCGGGGAGGAGCCACCGATTCACGCCCGCTGCGGTCGCCGGGCGGTGGAGCTGGCCGCCGCTTCGGTGCGCTCGTTCGACGACGGCGCGCGCGTGATGACCTGACCGGCGGGGCGTCCGCCGAGCCCCGCGGCAGTCGTTGCGCACCGCGGCGCCGTCGGACGAGGACCGCCGGCGTGGCGCGTCGCCCCACTACGATCGCCCGCGAACGCCTCCGTGAGCACAGCACGATCACCCCAGCATCTCCAGCGCCCGGCGACGATTCGCGACGTGGCAGAGCTCGCCGGCGTCTCACCGGGCACTGCCTCGAAGGCGCTCAACCAGCGGGGAACACTGCGACCGCAGACGATCCAGCGGGTCCTCGCCGCCAGCGAGCGACTCGGCTACCGCCCCAATGAGCTGGTCCGAGGCGTCTTCGGGCGCCGAAGCTTCACCGTCGGCCTGATCACATCCGACAGTTTCGGCCGCTTCAGCAGCCCGGTCATGGCCGGCGCCGAGGATGCATTGGGATCTGGCGAGCTCTCGGTGATCATGTGCGACAGCCGAGGCGATGCGCGGCGTGAGCGCCAGCACCTGGCAACGCTACTCGGGCGTCGCATCGACGGACTGATCGTCACCGGTCGCTGCTCCAATCCCCGCCCGCCGATCGCGACGTCGCTTCCCTTCCCGGTCGTCTACGCCCACACCCCATCGACCGACCCCGACGACTGCTCGGTGATGGTCGACGACCACGGCGCCGGCCGGCTCGCCGCCGCGCACCTGCTCGACGTGGGTCGTCGCCGGATCGCTCATATCACCGGCCCACCCGACTTCCACGCCGTCAGCAGCCGCGCCGCCGGGCTCGCCGGTTATCTGAGCGAGCACGGCCTGGGCGTTCTCGGTGGCATCCGCACCGGCGATTGGAGCGAGTCGTGGGGCCGTCAGGCAGCCGCGCGCCTGCTCGGCGAGCACCGGGATGTCGATGCGATCTACTGCGGGAGCGATCTCATCGCCCGCGGCGTCATCGATGCCCTGACCGAGGCGAAGGTGAACGTGCCCGCCGAGGTGGCGGTCGTCGGCACCGACAACTGGGCGCTGATCGCGCGTGCTGCGCGGCCGCCACTGACCACCGTCGACATGTGCCTCAGCGAGATCGGCCGCCGTGCCGCCCACTTCCTCACCGCCGCCATCGACGGCCGCTCGATCGGCGGTCGCCACGTGGCTCCGGCGCAGCTCGTCGTGCGAGCCTCCACCGGGCTGCCGTATCTCGATGCCGCCGCCGACGAGCCACGCGGCTACCACGACTTCTGCATCCACGAGGACTCACCCCGCGCGAGCAGCGCACCGGCTTAGAGCGTCTTCGCCGGCTCGCACCCCTTCACGGGCAGCTGGAACTGCCACAGCCCGGTGTCCTCGATCGCCCAGTCGCCGTCGCACACGCGTTTCGCTGTCCTTCGCGCTACGGTCCGTCATGGGCGCCCGGGTTCGAGCGACGTGAGTCCCGACGTGAGTCCATGAGCCAGCACCGTCATTACAGCGAGAGCGAATTCGAGGAGCTCGTCAGTTCCGCGCTTGACGACCTACCGCCCGAGTTCGAAAGGCTGCTGGAAAACGTCGCGGTGGTTGTCTCGGACCGCGGCGCCGAAAACCACGCGTATGGGATGTATGTCGGCTACAAGCTGCGTGGCATGCCCTTCCTCGCGGGCGGCGGCCTACCGGACGAGATCATGATCTTCCGCGACACGCTCGTCCGCGACTTCGGCGACGATCCCGAGCGCCTGCGACAGCAGGTCATCACCACGGTCCGCCACGAGATCGGTCACCACTTCGGGTTCGACGAGGCGGGCGTTCGCAGACTCGGGCTCTGACGGCCTGACCCGAACGCGGTCCCCTTGCTTGAAGGCGGTCGCCAGCAGTAGGCGGCGCCGAGTTCGTCCAACACGCGAGCAGCAACAGCGAACGGTGCCGCGAGCTCACGTGCGGTGGCATCAGGGCGCACGCCGGCGCAGCTGCGGTGGCTGGGCGGTAGGTTTGTCGCGCAACCGTCCGAAGGAGAGTCAAGGAATGTGCTTTGAGTTTGATGCTCTGCCGCCCCGCGTTCCGCTGGATCGGGTGATCCGGACGCTTGCCGGGGGCGCGGGCGCCGAAAGGCTGACGCTGGAGAGCGAGGACGGGACCCGATTCGCCGCCGCGCTGGCCGAGTGCCCCAACCCGATTGGCGGGCCGGCCGTGATCATCCTGCCGGATGTGCGCGGCCTGTATCGCTTCTATGTCGACCTTGCCGAGCGCTTCGTCACCGCTGGCCACCACGCCTTGGCGATCGACTACTTCGGCCGCACCGCCGGCGTCGGCGAGCGCGACGATGAGTTCGACTTCATGCCGCACACCATGCAGACAACGCCCGCGCAGGTGCAGGCCGACATAGCTTCGGCGCGTGACGCGCTGGCCGACCGAACCGACGCGACGAAATTCGTGACGGTGGGGTTCTGCTTCGGCGGCGCGCAGTCCGACCTGGCCGGCGCCAACCCTGGGCTCGGCCTTGACGCCGTGATCAGCTTCTACGGCATGCTCGACCCTTCGCGCGCGGGGCTGGACTCCGAGAACTTCCCGGCGCCACTGCGCGCCGCCGACGAGATCCGCACGCCGCTCCTGGCTCTGTTTGGCGGCGCCGACCCGCTGATCCCGCCGGAAGACATCGAGGCATTCGACGCGGCTCTGACGCGCAACAGCGTGCCGCACGAGATCCACAGCTATCCGGGAGCGCCGCACTCGTTCT
>JBEKSK010000347.1:0-2929 GCA_049517155.1 Solirubrobacteraceae bacterium | reverse complement strand
CGCGCTGCCGGCGGCCTTGGGCGCGCCGCTCGTCTTCAGCGCCGGCCATACCGACAGGCAGCCACCCTTGCAGGCGGGGTGTCCCGGCTTGTCGGCCGCGTCGAGGTACAACGTCTGGCCGGAGCTCGTGACGAGAATCGTGCCGAACGAGTACTTCTTCGTGGTGACGACGGTCGCGGCGCTCGAATGTGCCGAACGGCCGAAGGCCGGGGCGGTCAGCGCGAGCGCGGCAAGGCCTGCGGCGACTAGCACGATTCTGTGTGTCTTCATCGTCCCTCCATGATCTGTAGTTGATCGTCTAAGGCCCAAGACCCCGCGACGGCCGTTTCCTCCCCGGCGAGGCGCGAAGGCGACCTGCGACTCGCGCCCGCTGGAAGGAGCTTCGGCCCGGGTCCGAGTCATGGGCTGCCGCGACGATCCGATCGACCCATGCAAGCTGTACGAAGATCCTATGGCACGGCCGCGTTGGGGCCGGCGGCTAGGCGCGCGGAAGCGCGCGCAGGGACCCGGCTCCAGGCTCTCCTGTGGCCGGGAGTCGCGCTTTCGGGACTCCTGGCCGCCGGTCGCCTGGTGCCGGGCGCCCGCCGCGGAGCCTCAGGCGCAGGCCGCCATCGCCGGCGAGCGCCGGAGCGGGCTTTCCCGGTCGCGCACGGTCGGGTTTACCGTCGCGCACCGTCGGGTTTACCCCGACGCGGCCAAGCGCCCCGATGCCGATACAGCTGGTGACGGGCCCTTTCCTGCCGACGCCAGCCAGCAGCCGACTGAGCCGACACCCCGGCCCCGCCTCCATCCAGGCAGATCTATTTGCGGCCGGTGAGCCGCTGCAGGGAGTGCCCATGTTCCGTTTCAGATCATCATTTGTCCACGGTCGGGGTCAGCACGTCGCGGCCGCGGGCCCCGATGCCGACAGAGCTGGTGACGGGCCCCTTCCTGCCGACGCCAGCCAGCAGCCGACTGAGCCGACACTCCGGCCCCGCCTCCATCCAGGCAGGTCTATTGCGGCCACTGCGCCGCGGCAGGGAGTGACCGTGTTCCGTTCAGCGCATCATTCGTCGGAGTCCTCCGCCGGACGGCGATGGCATCCGTGGCGTGCGGCCTGCGTCGCAGGCCTGTTCGTGGCCGGGTCGCTGTTCGCAGTTCCGTTGGCCTTCAGCGCGCAGGCCCCCGTGGGAATGGGAACCGCCGGGAATTTCGCCGTCCTGGCGGGGAGTGCGGTGACGAACACCGGCCCGAGCGTCATCAGCGGCAGTCTCGGGCTCTCGCCCGGCTCAGCTGTGAGCGGGTTTCCGCCGGGAATCGTGATCGCCGGGACGACTCAGGTCGCAAACGGCGTCGCCCTTCAGGCCAAGAATGACCTCGTGACCGCCTACAACGACGCGGCGGGGCGCAGTTCTACGGCGACGATCTCCGGCGATTTGGCCGGACGCACGCTCACGTCGGGCGTCTACACGGCAGCGAGCTCGCTTGGCCTCAGCGGCCAGCTGACGCTCGACGGCCAGGGGAACCCCGCTGCCGTCTTCATCTTTCAGGCCGGCTCGTCGCTGATCGTCGGCTCCGGGGCCGACGTCATCTTGATCGGCGGAGCGCAGGCCTGCAACGTGTACTGGCAGGTGGGCAGTTCGGCGACCATCGGTACGAGCGCCGCGTTCGTCGGCAACATCCTCGCCTTGACCTCGGTCACGATGACCACCGGTGCGACACTCCAGGGCAGCGCGCTGGCCCGCAACGGCGCCGTCACGCTTGACACCAACACGATCACCAGGGCAGTGTGCGCGACTGGCGGCAGCACGCCGCCGGCAACAGGTACGGGCGGCTCGACCACCACAACGGGCTCCGGCGGCGGCAGTACGAAGGGCTCCACCGGCGGAACCGGCGCGGCGGGCGGCAAGACCAAGCCCAAGGCCAAGACCCCGACGTCGAAGAAGAAGAAGCCGAAGTCGGTCGTCAAGCCCCCGAAGACCCACAAGGTCACCAAGCCGGTAACGCCCAAGCCGGTCGTTCCGACCGCGGGCAAGCCCCCGGCCTTCACGGGCTGAGCGGCGATGCGCTCCTTGATCAAGCAACGCTTGCGGGCGGGCGGCTCTATCGCCATTGCGGTAGCGGCGCTGGCGGCGGTCGCTTCAGCGACCGCCGCGGCCTCGCCGCGAGGCGTCCAGCGTGTGGCGGCCACCCAGGAACTGGCGGTACTCAACCACGACACCGAGGCGTTCAACAAGCCGAGCAGCGGCTCCGGATCGGCGGGTGAGGTCAACGAGGTCCGCCCGATCACCGGCGAGCGCAGCGTACTGCCGGTCGTCGCCACCGCGACGACCAAAGGTGTGCAGTGGCTCTCGGTGCTGCTCCCCGGCAGGCCGGATAGTCACACCGGCTGGATCGAGGCGAGCGCGGTGTCGCTGACGACGACGGACTGGCGGATCGCCGTGGACCTGTCCACCCGCGTGGTGAGCGTCTTCTACGATGGGCGCCTGTCGCGTACGTTTCTCGCCGTGGTCGGCAAGCCGTCGACGCCGACCCCGACAGGACACTTCTTCGTTGAGGAAACGGTCCCGCTTGGTCTTGGCGCGGGCGGCGAGCCGTTTGCCCTTGCCCTCAGCGCGCGCTCCAACGCCCTGGCGGAGTTCGACGGCGGCCCGGGTCAGGTCGCGCTTCACGGCATCGCCAACATCGGCGGGGTCCCAGGCACCGCCGTCTCGCACGGATGCGTGCGTCTGTCGACGGCGGACATCACATGGCTTGGCGAGCACATCAGCTCCGGCGTTCCGGTCACGATCACCGGCTGAGCGCGACACGGGGCGGTCCATCAGCGACCGCCGGCCGCCGGCCGCCAGTGGCAGCATCCGCCCGAAATTCGCAACCGCGCCCGCCGCTCCGAGATCGGTTGCAATCTCTTACGGACGCAATAGACTGTTTCCAGCGAAGGGCATCGACC
>JBEKSK010000346.1:0-2938 GCA_049517155.1 Solirubrobacteraceae bacterium | reverse complement strand
TGCCGGCATCGCTTCGGCCTGCCGGAAGGCGAAGCGGTCAAGTGGGAGCTGGTCGGCGGGAAGACCTACGCCGGGAACGCCGACTACCTCGGAGCGCTACAGACGCTGGTCAGGATCAACACCGACTTGCCGATCAGCACAAACCGCCTGCTCGAGCTCGTCTGCCACGAGGCCTATCCGGGCCATCACACCGAGAACGTGTGCAAGGGCGCGCTTGGACGCGAGGAGCTGTCGGTGTTCGTATATCCCAGCCCGCAGGCACTGATCGCCGAAGGCATCGCGGAATGCGCGATCGAGGCGCTGCTCGGAGCGGATGCCGAGCTGATCGCCGCCGAGTGTCTGCGCCCGGCGGGCATCGCGTACGACCACGTCACAGGCGCAGCCGTCCGCGAGGCTGAGGCACTCCTGCTCCCGGTCGCGTCGAACGTCGCGCTGATGCTCGACGACGGCGCGACCTCAGCCGAGGGACATGAATACGCCCAGACCTGGCTCCTCGACGACTCCGAGCACATCGACCGGGCTATCACGCACCTCGAAGCTCGGCCGTGGCGACCATACGAGTCCTGCTATCCGGTCGGCCGTGAGCTCTGCCGAAGCTACACAGCCGCGGACGACGGGCGCTTCGCAACCCTGCTGCACCGCCAACTGACACCCGCCGATCTGGCGGCGTAGCCGCCAGATCGGCGGTCAAAAGCCGGCGTCCGGCGCCCCTATCGCGTGACCTCAGCGGTGTCGGTTGTCGTGCAACCGGCAGCGTCGGCGTGGGTTGGGAACGGCGTGCACGCTTCGAAGTGGGAACATCCGCCCGCTCGTCGCGCTTTGCCCCAGCGCGATCGCCTGGGCGCCGGCGAGCGATTTCTGAGCAGTCGCAGCCGGTGAGACACCGTCTCGGGCGCGCGCCAGTTCGGCTAAGACAGTTTGCTGTCTGAATCTTGGTTTGCTGCTAGCCGTCGCTCAATTCGCGGAAGTAATACAGGAGCGGTTCGTCGTCACCGGGCTCCGTATTGGAGTAGCCGTGCCGCTCGTAGAATCGGCGGGCGGCGGTGTCATGCCCGTCAACGTTGATCTCAACCACCTCGCCGCCGCGCTCTAGAACGGCGGCTTCGACAGCGGCCAGCAGCGCAGAGCCGATTCCTCGTCCGCGCAGCTCAGGCATGACATAGAGCTCGTCAAGCAGCGCGACCGTGCCGTCGTACCAGACATTTGGGCGAAATGTCACCAGCGCTACAGCGACGGCTGGGTCTCCTGCCAGCAACGCCACGACGTCTCCGCGGACCAGAACCCGCGTGAGCCGCTCGGCGAGGACGCTGGCCCCGGGTGTAGCGGTGTCGTACTCCCGGTTGAACGCGTCCAGCAACTCGGCCACAGTCGCGGCCTCGGCGGCACCGGCCACCCGCGGAGGACCAAGTGAGCAGTGATTCACGCCAAGGATTTTAGGAGCCACGGAGAGAGACACGTGCGAGGAGCCCACACCGATGACGCCAGCAGCCGGCCGGCCGTCACCAGCGAAGACGATGGCCTCACGGGCGGTCGGGCGACCGCCTGGCGGCGCGAGCGTTCAGCGGCGGCCCCGCCAAGGACCCGAGTGGGGAGGACCGCCTACAGGTCGTTCGACACACGCCGGTAGCGCAGGTAGACCACGCGAGCGCCAAACGTCTGCGTCTCGATCAACTCCAGGTTGATCGTTTCGTCGAGGGGCGGGACGTAGGGCGTGCCGCCGCCGAGTAGGACCGGGCTGACGAACAGCCGCCACTCGTCGATCAGCCCAAGATCCATGCACGCGCGGGCGAGGCCGGCGCCGCCGACAGCGATGTCCTTGCCGGGCTGTTCTTTGAGCCTTGCGACCTCCTCGCCGACGCCCTCCCGGGCCAGCCTGGCGTTGCCCACCACGCTGTCCAGCGTGGTGGAGAACACGACCTTCGGCAGGGCCTTCCAGATCCGGGCGAACTCGACGTGCTCCTCGGGCAGCGTAGTCTCCGGCGCGGTCTCCCAAAAGTGCATCGCTTCGTAGAGCCGCCGACCGCACAGCTGCACGCCCGTCTCCCGCACCCGCTGGGTGTGGAAGGCGAACAGTTCCTCGTCGGGCACCGACCAGTCGATCGCGCCATCCGGCCCAGCGATGAAGCCGTCCAGCGACACGGTCATCGAGTAGATCAGCTTGCGCATCAGATCCTCCCTCGCCTGCGTCAATTCCTAGGTGGAAAATAGTTGCCTCACTTCATCGGTACCCCGTCGAGCACACCAGGTGGCGGGATCACCTCGCGACCGCCGGCGCGACGAGCGGCAAAGCGTGCACGTAGGCTGCAGGGCACCGCAGCCGAGAACGGAGGTAGCGGGGTGTCGATCGAGACTGGCCGGAGCGCGTCACGGGAGCCCACTTCCCGGGCGCTTCGCCGCCGCGGAGTTCGACCTACGTGAGGGCCGAAGCCGTCGTATACGTCAAGGATCTGGAGCGAATGCGCTGCTTCTACGAAGGGTGCCTTGGGCTGGCGGTTGAAGATGGCGCCGAGGATTACGCCGTGCTGGAATCCGAGGCGTGGCGCTTGTCGCTCGTCGTCGTCCCCCCGTCCGTCGCGGCGACGATCCAGCTCTCGGTGCCTGCGCGCCGGCGCGAGACAACTGCGATCAAACTCGCGTTTCTGGTGCCGCGGATCGATGATCTCAGATCGCCGGTGGCCGCACTGGGTGGTCAGGTAGATCCGATGAGCAGCCAGTGGAATTTCCGCGGGTTCAGACGGTGCGACGCCATCGACCCGGAGGGCAACGTCATACAGCTGCTGGAGCCCTTCGCGCTACAGACCTAGGCACGCTAGCGGCGCCAGAACGCCAGCCGCTGCACCGAAGCCGTGAGGATGTTGCTCCAGGTGATCTGGGCGTCGTGGCGCTGTGACATCGCCTCGAACGGGCTGAAGCGCAGCTCGTTGCCGGTCCCGAGCTC
>JBEKSK010000345.1:0-2939 GCA_049517155.1 Solirubrobacteraceae bacterium | reverse complement strand
AAGCGCGTTCGCGGGAGCGTGCCAACCGCCAGCGGCGGATCTCCTCGTGGTGGCCCGAAAGGAGGATCTCCGGTACCCGCCAACCGCGAAACTCGGCGGGGCGGGTGTACTGCGGATATTCCGGCAGCCCTTCGAGCGCTTCGCTGAAGGACTCCTCGAGCGCCGAGTCGGGATGGCCGAGCGCGCCGGGGAGCCGGCGCAGAACCGCATCCGCGCAAACCATCGCGGCGAGCTCGCCGCCGGCCAGCACGTAGCGCCCAACCGAGATGACGTCACTGGCGAAGTGCTCGACGATCCGCTCGTCAAAGCCCTCATAGCGCCCGCAGAGAAACGTCAGAGCCGCCTCGGCGGCCAGCTCCCCCACCAGGGCGTCATCGAGCAACCGCCCCGCCGGGCTGAGCGCGATGACGCGCCGGCGGCCCCGCAGCGCGGTCGCGTCGCAGCCGTAGTGCCCGCTCAGGGCCGCGTCGATCACGTCGACGCGCAGCACCATCCCGGCGCCGCCGCCGAACGGAGCGTCGTCCACCTGGCCGCCCCCGAGCGGCGTGTGCTCGCGCGGGTTGATCAAGGTCAGCGTGCTGCCGGCTGCCAGCGCGTTGGCCACGTGGCGCTGCGTGGCGAACCACTCGAACCAGTCCGGGAAGAGGGTGACGATGTCGAGCTTCACAGCGACTCGCCGAGAAAGCGGAGGTCCACGTCGATCCGCCCAGCCGCCGGATCGACGCTGCGTATGGCGTCACGCACGAGCGGCACGAGCAGATCTCCGCCACCGTGCGAGCGCGCCACCTCCAGGCACTCGCAGGATGGCAACGCCAGAAGCCTGCGCACGACGCCCAGCTCGCGCTCGCCGTCGAACACGCGCGCACCCTCGAGTTCTTCCGCCCACCACTCGTCTGGCCCGAGCGGCGGGCGCGGCGGCCGCGGCGCGCGCAGCTGCTGGCCGCGCAGCGCGTCGGCGCTGCCGCGATCCTCACAGCCCTCGAGGCGGACGATCGGGCGCTGATCGGTTCCCGCGCGGCGCACGATCGCCCGCTCAAGCTCGCCGACCGTCACGACCGCACCAAGCGTCAGCAGCGCCGCCTGCGGCAGGCCGACGTAGAAGCTGCCGTCAAGCCCGTGCGGGCGCCCGACGACCCCGGCGAGCGTCAGCTCATTGGACTCGCCGGCGTCGACCAACTAATCGACGATGTCGACGACCACGCGGAGCCCTTCGCCGGCCGCGGCTGCGCCCACGACGGTCCGCAGCGCCGCGGCGGTGCGGCCACCGCGCCCGATCACCTTGCCGTAGTCGTCGGCCCCGACCGCCAGCTCGAGCACGATCGTGCCGTCGTGTTCCTCGAAGCGCTCCACCTCGACCTGCTCAGGGTCGTCTACCAGCCCCTCCGCGAGGTACTCGAGCAGCTCGGTTGGATCCATCGCGCGGTGGGCCGGCTCAGCTGGCGATGCCGTGGATGCGCAGGAGCTTGCGCACGGTCTGCGACGGCTGCGCTCCGCGGGCAAGCCAGTCACGCACGCGTGCTTCGTCGATGCTGATCGTCGACGGGTTGGTCTGCGGGTTGTAATGCCCGACGGTCTCGATGACGCGCCCGTCACGCTTCGAGCGCTGGTCGGCGACGACGACGCGCCACACCGGATCTTTGCGTCCGCCGACGCGAGTCAGCCTAAGTCGTACAGCCACGATGTCCCTTCGATCAATGGAATGCGGTCCATCACCTTAGCTGACCGGCTCGCAGGACAAGCTCCCCAATCTCGCGAGCATGCTCGTCAGGGCGCCGCCGCGCGACGAGGGCAGCGAGCGGGAGCGCCACGCGCCCGCGTCCCGCTGCCGGGCGGCTCAAGCTTTGCGGACGCCCGATCAGCGCTGCTGTCGCGTCAGGGCGCCGATGTCGGGCATCCGGCCGCGGCCGACCTGGCGCATGAGCTTGCGAACCTGGGCGAACTGCTTGACGATCTGGTTTACAGCCTGCACGCTGGTGCCCGAGCCCCGTGCGATCCGCAGGCGCCGTGAGCCCTTGATCAGGTCGGGGCGCCGGCGCTCCTCGGGCGTCATCGACAGGATGATCGCCTCGATCCGGTCGATCTCGCGCTCGTCGACGTTCATCCCGCGCAGCTGCGAGCCGAGTCCGGGAATCATCCCCAGGAGGCCCTGCAACGGCCCCATGCGGCGCATCGCGCGCAGCTGGGCGAGAAAATCCTCGAGGTCGAAATCGCCCGCCTTGACGCGGCGCTCGAGCGCCTTGGCCTGCTCTTCGTCGACCTCGCGCCCGGCCTTCTCGATCAGCGTCAGAACATCGCCCATGCCCAGGATCCGCTGGGCCATGCGGTCGGGATGGAAGCGCTCGAACTGGTCGAGCTTCTCCCCGGTCGAGTCGAACAGGATCGGCTTGCCGGTGACCGCACGTACCGACAGCGCGGCACCGCCGCGAGCGTCGCCGTCGAGCTTACTCAGCACGACGCCGTCGAAGTCCACCGCGGCGGCGAACTGCTCGGCCACATTGACCGCGTCCTGGCCGGTCATGGCGTCGAGCACGAGCAGGATCTGGTGGGGCGAGGTGACGTCGCGAATCGCGACGAGTTCGGCCATCAGCTCGCTGTCGATGTGCAGCCGTCCCGCCGTGTCGACGATCAGCACATCCTTGCCGTCGGTGCGTGCACGCTCGAGCGCCCAGCGGGCGATCTGCGGCGCGGAGCGGTCCGTGCCCTGCTGATAGACCGTCGCGCCCGCCTGCTCGCCGACCAGCACGAGCTGCTCCACCGCAGCGGGGCGGTGGACGTCGCACGCCGCCAACGCGACCGAGCTGTGGTGCTCGGTGCGCAGCAGGCGGGCGAGCTTCGCGGCCGCCGTCGTCTTACCGGAGCCCTGCAGGCCGGCCATCAGGATCACCGTCGGCGGGCGGGCCGAGAACGTGATGGCGGAGCCCTCGCCGCCCATCATCGTG
>JBEKSK010000344.1:0-2961 GCA_049517155.1 Solirubrobacteraceae bacterium | reverse complement strand
GACATTCGGGATGCTCTCCTCGATGCTCAGACGCGCCTGCGGACCGCCCAGATCGGTGCGAACCCAGCCCGGCGCGATCAGCACAAGCGCGCGCGGGTCATCAGCGTGGCGGGCGGCGAAGCTCCGCATGAGCGTGTTGAGAGCCGCCTTACTGGCCCTGTAGACCTCAAAGCCGCCGTGGTGGTTGTTGGCAACACTGCCCTGTCGCGAGGACATTACGCCGAGGGTTCCGCGGGCTGGGACGAGGTCTTGCAGCGTCTCCACCACCCGCATCGGGCTCAGTGCGTTGGTCACCCATCAGGCGCGTGAACTCCTCGGTCGAGACATTCGCGATCGTCTCGCCGGGGCCGTTGGTCACGCCGGCGTTGACGAACAGCAAATCGAGGCTCCTCGATTCCAGCCGCTGGCGCGATGCCAGGACCTGATCGGGAAGGTTGATATCGACCGTCTCGATCCAAAGCTGCCCGTTGCTTCGCTCCGCCAGCTCATGCAGGCAGGTTCTCCCCGAGCCTCGGCCGGTGCCCGTCACCTGCCAGCCTCGCTCGAGGTACTCCTCGGCCATCGCCAGGCCCAAGCCACGAGAGGCACCGATCAGCAAAACGCTCCTGCGCGAAGAAGTGCCCATCGCTTTCCCTTTCTACCGCAACATGGCGGCCCTGTTCAGCCCAGGTTAGCGAGGGCGGCGAGGATCTCCGAGACCTCGGTGCGACTCGTGTAGTCGGCGTGGACATCGACGAATCGGACGGCGCGATCGGAGTCGACGACGAGCACCGTCGGCATCGGGAGCTCAGGGGAGCCGTCGGCGTTGCCGTCGCGGATGTCGAGGCCGAGCGCGCGTTGCGCCTCGAGCACATCTTCGGCGGGCTCGAAGGCGATGCCGAGCGCCCGTGCGACGCGTGCGCCGGAGTCGGAGAGGACGGCGAACTGGAGGCTGTGCTTCTCGGCCGTGCTCAGCGACTGATCGGACTTTTGCGGGCTGATCGCCGCGAGTTTCGCGCCATAGCCGGGTAGCTGCGGGACGAGTTCGGACTGGTACTGATGGAGCGCGAGGTTGCAGTAGGGGCACCAGCCGCCGCGGTAGAAGACCAAGACCAGCGGTCCGTCGGCAACGAGATCCGATAGCGATACCTCGTGGCCATTCGCGTCGGGGAGTGTGAAGTCGCTCAGGATGTCACCGACGGCGACCGCGTCGGCCGGCCGACCCTTGGCCCGCCATGCCGCCTGGTCGCGCGTAAAGGTCTCAAGCACCGCTGCCGACAGCCTTTGCGCCGAGGCGGCCTTCAGTGCGTCGGACTGCTCTTGGATGGTCGTGCTCATGGCGCTCCTCACCATCAGACGGATTGGACTATCAAGTCCACTTACGGCGAAAGCAAATCATGCTTGAAGTGGACTGTCAAGTCCATTCGGCTAGACTTGCGCCATGCCCGTCGCCGAGCCGGCCACCGAGAAGGGGCGCGAGACCCGCGCGCGGATCGTCCAGGCCGCCGCCGAGCTTGTCGCCGAGCGCGGGGTGGCGGAGACGAGCCTCGACGAGGTGGGGGCCCGCGCGCACGCTAGTCGCAGCCAGCTCTACCACTACTTCGAAGACCGCGACGACCTGATCCGAGCGGTCGTCAACGCCACGACCACTGCCGTCCTCGGCGCTCAGGACGGGCTCCTCGATGACCTTGACAGCTGGGCCGGCATTGACCGCTGGTTCGCCGCACTCGAGTCAATCCAGCGCGAGCGCGAAGCACGCGGCGGTTGCCCGATCGGGTCACTCGTCGGCCAGCTCGCCGAGCGAGACCCGCTCGCGCGCGCCGCACTGGCCGAGGGCTTCGACCGCTGGGAGGGCCGTCTCCGGGATGGCCTGGAGCGCATGCGCGCCAGCGGAAAGCTCGCTGCGAACAGCGACCCGAGCAGGCTGGCGACCGCAACGATGGCACTGCTTCAGGGAGGCCTACTTCTCGCCCAAGCCCGACGCGATCCCGATCAACTGGCGATCGCACTCGACGCCGCGAGGACCCTGCTGCGAAAAGCATCGAGCTGACCCGGCGGCGACACCGGTACGCGCGGGCACGCCGCTCCCGCGCGGTGATCGCCGCCGTGGAGCCGGCTGGACGACGCCGCGTCGGTGTCGGCCACTTCGGCCGTGCCCGGCCGCGGATGCTTCGCGGCGCGGGCAGCTGGGGATCGCGCCAGACTCCTCTGGCGCTAGGCTACCGCTGTGGCGCTGGGCGACGAGAAATACATTTCGCTCACGACGTTTCGTCGTGACGGGACCGCGGTCGCGACTCCTGTGTGGGCTGTCAAGCTCGACGACGAACGGATTGGGTTCTGGACCAGTTCGGGTTCGGGCAAGGCCAAGCGGCTAGCGCACACCGCTCGCGTGACCGTCTCGCCGTGCGATGCGCGCGGTCGTGTGCGGGCGGGCGCCGAGCTCGTGGACGCAACCGCGGGTTTGGTCACGGGCAGCGGGCTTGAGGAGATCCGCAGGCAGATCATCTCCAAGTACGGCGTCATGACGAAGTTCACAAAGTTCTTGGCGACCGCCGCCGGTGTGCTTCGCGGCAAGCGCATCCCCTACGGCGATCGCGGCGTTGTCATCACGCCCACGCCCACCGCCTGAGCAAGCGCGCCGCCGTCGGGCGGGAGGGGAGCGTAGTTACGCGCGTAGGGCGTTGGCGACGCTCGGCGCGCAGGAGATCGTGGATAGCCGCTTGCGTCGCTACTACCGTCTGACGGGCACGGGAAAAGAGCACCTAGCCGCCGAGGCAGCTCGCCTACACGCGAATGCCCTCGTCGCGATGTCGAGGCTGGACCCGGCCGGAGCGCTTCGGTGAATCAGGATCTCGACCTCGAGCGACGCTACCGGCGTCTGCTCGCGTGTTACCCAGCTGCGTTCCGCCAAGAGCACGAGCAGGAGATCCTCGCGGTGCTGATGGCCGGCGCCGAGCCGGGACAGCGGTGGCCGCGATTTGC
>JBEKSK010000343.1:0-2971 GCA_049517155.1 Solirubrobacteraceae bacterium | reverse complement strand
GCGCCGCGCTCCAGGGAATCCCGACGGTGGGCACGGCCAATCAGGCCGAGCGTGCGGCGCTTGAAGCCCAGGTCGCCTCCTACGAAGCGGATGCCAGCAATCCCAGTCCCGGCGCCACCGTCACGCAGCCGGCTTATATCCCGAGGTTGCCGGTGTCGCCGAAGCCCACGCGCGACGCGATCTTCGCGGCCATCATCGGACTGCTGCTCGGAATCGGCCTGGCCTTCCTACTGGACCTCGCCGACCGCCGCCTGCTGCGCGTCTCGACCGTCGAGTCGCTCTACGGGCGCACCGTGGTCGCCGTGCTGCCGCACGTCTCCTCGCCGTCACCCACGCTGAACGGGGCGGCTGCGACTCCGCCGGAGTTCGTCGAGGTCATGCGAAGCCTGCGCGTCAACATGCGGCTCGCGTCCGGCGGAAAACCGCTGAAGAGCGTGATCGTGACGAGCGCCCTGCCTTCGGAGGGCAAGTCCACGTGCGTGCGCGATCTCGCATTCGCTTACGCGGACGCGGGCGAGCGCGTGCTGGTGATCGACTGCGACCTTCGACGGCCGAGCCTCGCGGGCGTCTTCTTCGTCAAGCCGGAGTATGGACTCGTTCAGGTCCTGCGCCGGGAGGTGACCCCCGCCGACGCGGCGGTCACGGTGTTCCGCAACACGACCACCTCCTCGAACGGCTCCGGTCCCCGCGCGCTCGCGGCCGGCGACCCGCGCGCCAACGGATCGATCACCGTCATCACGCACGGGGAGCGCGTGGATAGCCCGGCGGCGCTGCTGTCGTCGAAGGCGATGAGCGACCTGCTCGCAACGGCCTCTGCGCTCTACGACGTCGTGATCCTCGACACATCGCCAATCCTGACGGTGAGCGACGCTGTGCCGCTGCTCGATCAGGTGGAGGCCGTGCTGTTCGTGGCGCGTCTGGGCATGACGACACGTGAGGCCGCGGAGCGGCTCACCGATCTTGGCCGGCGCGTCCCGAACATGAACCTCGTCGGAGTCGTCGTCAACGACATGCGCGACAGCTACGTCGACGAGGGCTACAGCTACTACAGCCAGTACGGGTACGAGTACGCGCATTCGGAGGCGTCACCGCCCGCGGTGGGCGCCGAGGTCTACGCCGCCACTCCCGGCATCGACAGGCTGCCCGATGAGCAGGCGTTCGCACGCGAGTCGAAGAAGTCGACCAACGGCACCCACCCGGGCCCCGAGCCCGCGTCGAAGTACGACCCAGAATCCCCGTACGACCCGGCGGTATGACGCCGGATAAGGGCGTGAGGTGCTGATGCCCACGGTGAGGGTCCCGCGGCGGGGCATGCCCTCGATGACGCCGACGATCATGCTCATGCTGATCGCCGGCACGGTTACGACCGTCGTCATATCGGCGTTTGCGCTGCGCTCGACCACCTCGTTTCTGCACGTCGCGGCCCCGACGCTGCTCGCCGGAGTCGCGATCTGGATGTTCCTCAGCGATCACTACGAGCGAACGCTCCCGGTGCTCGCGCTCTACCTCGGGCTTCTCGACGGTTTCCTCAAGCTCAAGACCGGCTCGACGCTCGCCACCCTCGGCCGCGACGTCCTGCTTTACGCCATCACTGCCGGCGCCCTGGTCCGCTTCACCTTCACCGGCCGGCGCCTTGCGCTGCCGAAGCTCACGCCGCTCGTGGTCGTCTGGGTGATCATCTGCTTCGCGGAGGTCCTCAACCCAGTCGTGCCGTCGATCAGCCACGCCCTGGCCGGCGTGCGCCAGCACGTCGAGTTCGTTCCCCTGTTCTTCTTCGGGTTCGCCGTGATGCGCACCGAACGGCGGCTGATGGGTCTGTTCGGGCTGCTGCTGCTCGTCGCGGCGGTCAACGGCGTGGTGGGCCTCGTTCAAAGCAACCTCAGTCCCGCCGCCCTGGCTGCCTGGGGAGCCGGTTATGCCAAGGAGGTCTACGGGCTGGGGACGCTCACCGGGGGCGGGCGAACCTTTGTCACCGCCAGCGGTGTGATTCACGTGAGGCCTCCCGCCCTCGGCTCGGACTTTGGTTTCGGCGGTGTCGTCGCGGCGATGGCCATCCCGGGCGCGATGGTTCTGGCCGCCGCCGGAAAGCGCTACCGCCGCTACCTCCCGCTGGTGATCGTCGGTGTCGTCCTGGCCGTCGTAGGGCTGGCAACCTCGCAGGCGCGAGTTGCGGTGGTGAGCGCCGCCGTCGGCGTGATCTTCTTCCTGATGCTCGCTGCGACCACACGTGGTGGCGTTGCGGCGATCGTGATCGCGGCGCTGCTCGGACTCGTCATCTACTTCGGTCTGACGTCCGTCTTCCAGGGCGTCACGTCGTCGTCCAACCGCTATAGCAGCATCGCTCCGACGAAAGTCATATCGACGACGATCAACTACCGATCAGGCACACTGTCCGTGATCCCGACCTATCTCGTCGACTATCCATTAGGAGACGGGATAGGCTCGACCGGGCCCGCTGGCGGGAGCACTGTGGGGGGTCTCGACGCGTCGTCGCTGAACGCGGAGAGCGAGCCGAACTTCCTCATCATCGAGGTCGGTATTCCCGGTCTGCTCACTATGTTCGCGCTGATGTTCTCCGCGATCGGGATGGGCGTGCGGCTGCGGGCGCTCGCCGACCGGCGCCTCCAGTTCGCTCTCGCCGCCATTACCGCGGTTCTCATATCGTTCGTGGCCAGCTGGATCGTTGGTGTCGACACGGCCAACTCCCCGACGTCGCCGTTCATGTGGCTGGCGTTTGGCACGCTCGCTTACTGGTACGGCGAGATGCGCGCCGGGCGGGCCGCGGTCCGTTCCCGACGGATCCGGGCGACGCTTGCCGAACGCTAGGTCGGTCGGCCCGCAGCGACCGTACCCCGGTGATCCCCCGATGAGCGTCACGCCCAGCGCGGACCCCGTAACGCTGATCTATCGGGATCGCGAAGGTAAGATCGACGGCATCGGGGATTACTGTGAGCGCCTCGAATCCGCTCTG
>JBEKSK010000342.1:0-2978 GCA_049517155.1 Solirubrobacteraceae bacterium | reverse complement strand
ACCTGGGCGGAGCTGGCTGACTCGGTCGAGCCGGGCGCGATCATCTACCTGGCCGACGGCGCGGTGCGCCTGCGTGTGCAGGCCACCCGCCCGGGCGTCTGCGAGCTCGACTGCGAGGTCGAGATCGGCGGCACCGTCGTCTCACGCCAGGGCCTCAACATCCCCGGGCCGATCGACCGCCTGCCGGCCGTGCCCAAGCGCGACCTCGAGCTGCTCGCCCACGGCGAGTCGATCGGTGTCGACCTCGTCGCGCTCTCGTTCGTGCGCACGGCCGAGGACATCGAGTTCGTCCGCGGCCACACGCGCCTGCCGCTGGTCGCGAAGATCGAGAAGCCGCAGGCGGTCGAGAACATGGAGTCGGTGCTGCGGACGGCCGACGCGGTGATGGTCGCGCGCGGCGACCTGGGTATCGAGCTGCCGATCGAGGATGTGCCGCTGGTGCAGAAGCGCCTGCTCAAGCTCGCCGGGGCCCTGGCACGGCCGTCGATCACCGCAACCCAGATGCTCGACTCGATGGTTCACTCGAGCCGCCCGACGCGGGCCGAGGTCGCTGATGTCGCGAATGCGATCCTCGACGGAACCGACGCCGTGATGCTCTCCCAGGAGACCGCGGTCGGAGCCCACCCGGTCGGCGCCGTCGCGATGATGGCGTCGGTCGCCGAACGGACCGAGGCGACGGCGAACTACCTCGAGTGGAACGAGCATCGCGTCCGCCGCGACGCGCGCAGCTCTGCCTACACCGTCGCCTACAGCGCCTGCGTGGCCGCGCGCGAGCTGGACCTCGACGCAATCGTCGTGCCGACGCTGTCGGGGCGCTCCGCCCGGCTCGTGTCGGCGCATCGGCCGAACTGCCCGATCTACGCGCTCTCGCCCGGACATGAGACCGTGCAGCGCTGCGGCCTGCTGTGGGGCGTGAAGGCGGCCTCGATGTACCGCTACGAGGTGACCGAGGAGCTGGTCCTCGGCGCCGCGGCTCGCATCGTCGAGCTCGGCTGGTGCCAGCCAGGTCAGCGGGTGGCGATCACGGCCGGTCTTCCGAGCGGTGTTCCGGGGACGACGAGCCTGCTGCAGATTCATACCCTCTGAGGCCATAGAACTCTGCTTCGGCACGGCCCAGATCAGTCGCGGGCGGGTCGCCGAAGATCCACTCGCGGGCGATCCGGTGCCAGTTGCCGCTCGCCCGCAGCTGGCCCATCACCGCGAGCGTGAGCGTTTCGGTACGGCGACCGAAAAGGTGGTCCGGCGGCAGGTTCTCGTGGCGCATCGCCGCGTAGTGGCGTGAGCGTGGATCGCTCATGTCGATCACGATCTGGGTCGCGATCTCAGGCGTGAGCTCGACCACGGCGTCGCGCGTGTACCACCACGTGACGTCGTCGAACTGGCGCAGGATCTGCTCCGGGTCGGAGCGATCCGGGGCGGCGAGGAAGCCGCCGGCGTGGAGGTGCTCGATCAGCGCCTCGCCCCGGCCCTCGATTCCGAGCCGCGCGATCTGCAGCTCGTACTCGGCGAGCTCCGGCGGCAGTCGCTTGTAGAGCCCGAAGTCCAGGAACGCAACGCGGCCGTCTTCGAGCAGCATGAAGTTCCCGGGATGGGGGTCGCCAGAGAACTGGTGGTGGCGGTACATGCAGCCGAAGTAGAAGCGGAACACGATCTCGCCGATCCGGTTGCGCGACGGCGCATCGAGCGCCTTGAGCTCCTCGAAGCGGGTGCCGCTGACGAGTTCGCTGACCATCACCCGCTCGCGCGAGAGCGAGGCGACAACCTCGGGCACGTAGATGAACGGGTGGCCGCGGAAGATCCTCGCCATCGCGCGCTGGTTCGCGGCCTCGAGCTCGTAGTCGAGCTCCTCGTCGATCCGCAGCCTGATCTCCTGGGTGATGGCCTGGACGTCCAGGCCCGGCGCCATGCGCGAGAAAAGCCGCATGATCATGCCGAGGTTCTTCAGGTCGGAGCGGACGGCACCCGCGACGCCCGGGTACTGCACCTTGACGGCAACGGCGCGCCCGTCGTGAAGCCTCGCCCTGTAGACCTGGCCGATCGACGCCGCGGCTATCGGCTCGGAATCGAACTCGGCGAACAGCTCCCCGATCGGCTCATCGAACTCGCCCTCAATCACCTTGCGCATCTCCTTGAAGGAGACGTGGGGGGCCGAGTCGCGCAGCTCCGCAAGCTTCTTCTGAAACTCCTCGCGATACTCCTCAGGGACCAGGCCGACATCGAGGAACGACATCACCTGCCCGAGCTTCATGGCCGCGCCCTTCATCGTGCCGAGCACGGCAACGATCTGCTCGGCGGTCTCGACCTGGCGGCGCGCGAGCGCGGCGTCGCTGGCCTCATCGCCGCGCGCGAGGTTCGCCGCCCTGGTGCCGAACTGCCTGACCGCCTGACCGGCGGCGAGGCGGCCGATCGTCGCCGAGCGCACCACCCGTGAGGTGGGAATGTTCTCGCGGGCCATCGTCAGCCGCGGGCTCCGCGCAGCAGCGTCGCGGGCTTGCGGTGAACCGCTCTGGCGGGAGGGGCCACTAGCTGATCGCCTGGACCTGGGAGCCCGCAATGATGTCGTCGGATCCGTCCGCCCAGCGCACCCAAGCCTTGTGGCCGCCGTCGTAGTCGGGGCCGAGCAGCACGAGCGTCGCCGGATCGCCCAGCGCGATGCACGACTGCGAGCCCTCGCGGTCCAGCCCCCGCCAGATGCGAATGAACGGGTTGTGCTCCCATTCGCGCCCAACCGTCGTCGAGCCCGCGTGGCCCGGGTAGATCTCGGTTTCGGAGTCCAGTTCCATCAGCGTGCCCATGATCGAGTCCTTGAGCGCTTGGTAGGTCGCGTGCCCGGGCGCCCGCACGCCCCCGACCGAGTCGCGGAACAGCGTGTCGCCGGTGAACACTGCCGCCGAGCCGCGATGCTCGATGAGAAACGACAGCATTCCGAGCGTGTGCCCCGGTGTGTGCAGCGGGCGGATCACGAGGTCGCCCGGCGT
>JBEKSK010000341.1:0-2983 GCA_049517155.1 Solirubrobacteraceae bacterium | reverse complement strand
AGGGCGATCGGCGCTACGTCGCGGTTCCCGTATTCCTTTCGCGACTCTTCCGCCACGGCTACATGTTCGTCAACGGCGAGTCGAGCATCCGCGAGCCGGCCGATCTTGCCGGCTGCCGTGTCGGAGTCCCCGACTATGAGATGACAGCGGCGGTCTGGCAGCGAGCGGTCCTCATGCACGACTACGGTGTCGCGCCCGAGCAGATCCAGTGGTTTCAGGGCGGCGAGTTCCAGCCCGGCTTTGTTCAGCGCGTCGAGCTGCCGTCGCGGCCGGGCCTTTCGATCGGGGTGATTCCGGAGAACCGGACGCTCCACGACATGGTCGCCACGGGCGAGGTCGATGCTGTCCTCTGCCCCCACACGCCAGCCGCGCTGCGCGATGGGTCCGGGCGGGTCCGCAGGCTCTTTCCCGACTACGTCGAGGTCGAGCAGGAGTACTACCGTCGCACCGGCATCTTCCCGATCATGCACCTGATGGTGGTGCGGCGGGAACTCCACAACGAGCACCCCTGGGTCGCCGCATCGCTGACCCGAGCCTTCGCCCAAGCCCAGGCACTCGGGTGGAAGCGGCTCGGCGAGCTGGGCGCCCTGGCGGTGATGCTGCCGTGGCTGGGGCGCGACCTCGAGGAGATCTCCGATCTGATGGGTCCAGACCACTGGCGCTACGGCTTCCGCGAGAACGAGGTCGTGCTGCGCGCGCTGTGCCGTTACAGCTACGAGCAGGGCCTTTCGGCCCGTGAGCTGACGCCAGAGGAGATCTTCGCCCCCGAGACGCACGACCTCCAGTTGTGACGGAGGCACGCCCGCTCGAACGCAAGATCGCCCTCGTAACCGGCGCCGCTCAGGGCATCGGCGCCGCGATCGCCCTCGGACTGGCCAGCAGGGGCGCGACCGTCGTGTGCAGCGACGTTGACATTCCCACAACGACGGCCGAGCGGATACGCGAGGGCGGCGGCCAGGCCCACGCGCTCACACTCGAGGTGTCGAGCACGGCGGACGTGCAGGCGGCAGTTGGATTCCTCGCCGGCGTCGGCGGCGTCGACATCCTGATCAACAACGCCGGGGTATTTCCGCGCTCCCCCGCGCTCGAGCTTGCGGAGGACGTTTGGGACCGCGTGCTGGACGTCAACCTGAAGGGAACGTTTCTATGCGCCCAGGCCGTGGCGAGACGAATGATCGAGCAGTCGAGGGGTGGGCGGATCGTAAACATGACTTCAGGCGCGGCGTTCGTCCCAACGCCCCAGAGCGTCCACTATGCCGCGAGCAAGGCCGGGGTCGTTGCAGTGACGCGCGTTATGGCGCTCGAACTGGCACCCGCCGCGATCACCGTCAACGCCGTGGCGCCCGGGCTCACCGACACCGCGCAGCCGCGGTCGTTCTACTCGGACGAGGACCTGCAGACGATCGCCACGCGGATCCCGCTTGGCCGGATCGCCCAGGCCGACGAGATCGTGCCGGCCGTCGCCTTCCTGTGCAGCGACGAGGCTGGCTATGTCACGGGGCAGACCGTCCACGTCAACGGCGGGCTCTTCATGCCGTGACGACGGGCCGGGGCTTTGGCTCAGCGCGCGGCGGCGTGAGACTCGCCGCCGCGGGCGGGCCCCAGAGGCGCGTCGTCGTCGGCCGGCGCCCGGACGTGGTCGATCGTCTCGACCGCGTAGTCGAGCTCCAGCAGACTCTCGGTCAGCGGATCGCACAAATGCGCCTTGAAGCGCGGGCTCAGCTGCATGCCGGCGACCGTCGGCACGGTGCCGCAGAAGAGGACAAAGCTTTCGGGCTCCCGGCGCCAGGGGATCGCGCGGAGCAGCTCACGCGGCGGCAACAGCGAGCCCAACCCACCCTCCTGATAGAGCTCGGAGGCGTCGGTGCCGATCCAGCTGCGCAGCCCGAGGCTGTCCCAGCGATCGACCACTTCGTCGAGCCGCCACAGCGAGGACCCGAGCATCTTGTCGCAGCCGCGCTTCGAGAGCGCCACGTCGAGGCGCTCGGCGGCACGGTCGGTGTGGTCGGAGCCGACGGTCACGAACACCTCCCCGTCGTGGACCAGCAGCGCGGCCTCAGCCTCGCCCGAGGTGGCCCGTTCCGTGGTGATCAGCGAACGGCCCTGCGTGAGCAGTTGAGGGGGCACTCTGTAGAACGTCGGCACCGATGGCGGCGGCGCCACGCCGAGCTTCTCGAGCTCCTGTATGTGCTCGTCGATCACCGCCCGGTCGCGGCCGGTGTAGCCGGCGATGATCGCGATCTGAGGACGCGCAAGCACCTCGGCGCCGCCAGGCTCGAGGCGAAACCGCAGCGGCGGGGCTCCGTTTGGATGACTTGCCATGTGGTGGGCGCGGCGACGGTCGGGGATCTCGACAGCGCCATCTCGTCGCTCGTCGCCTAGTATTCTACATGGCAGCAGGCATGCAGTGAGAAATCCGCCGGAGGATTCGGATTGCCCGGCCGAGCGCGGTGCCGGGACAGCGGCCGGCCGTCCGGGTCGCACTCGAAAGCTCGATCCGGCTCACAGACGATCGACTGAGGAGGCAAGGTTGTGAGCACATACGAGACGGTGAAGATCGAGCGTGAGGGCGGGATCGCCTGGGTCATTCTCAATCGGCCGCAGAAGCGCAACGCGATGAACCCGACCATGCACTACGAGATGCTCGAGGTCCTGGAGGAACTCCAGTTCGATCCGGAGACCAAGATCCTGATCCTGACCGGCGAGGGCGACAGCTGGTGTGCCGGGCAGGACCTGAAGGAGTCGTTCCTCGAGACGGCCAACAACCCGCTCGAGCAGCACCGCTCGAGCTGGGCCGCATCGGAGTGGCGCTGGCGGCGCCTGTACTACTTCCCCAAGCCGACGATCGCGATGGTCAACGGCTACTGCTTCGGCGGCGGCTTCACGCAGCTGATCGCCTGCGACTTCGCCTTCGCTGCGCACGACGCGACGTTCGGTCTGAGCGAGGTCAACTGGGGCTCGTTCCCCGCCGGGCTCGTCAGCC
>JBEKSK010000340.1:0-3019 GCA_049517155.1 Solirubrobacteraceae bacterium | reverse complement strand
GCGTGCGGGCACGCTACGGCGAGGAGCTGGCCGGCCTCTACGGCGACTACCGCCGCGCACTGGAGCGGCTGGGACGCCTGGACGAGGAGCTGCTCGCGACGCTGGCGCTCGACGCGCTGCGGCTGGCCCCCGAGCGCTGGGGCGCCACGCCGGTCTTCTGTTACGGCTTCGACGACCTCGATCAGGTCCAGCTCGACGCCGTCGAGACGCTCGCGCACCGCGTCGGCGCGGCGGTCACGATCTCGCTGCCGGGCGAGCCGGGGCGGGTCGCGCTCGCCGGGCGCGCGGCGACGCTCGAGACCTTGCGGCCCGGCGCGCAGGAGGTGATCGCGCTCGACCCGGTCGGCACCTACTACGAGGACGCGGCGCTGTACCGGTTGGAGCGGTCGCTGTTCGAGGACGTCCCCGCCTGCGGCACCGGCGGCTCCGACGCCGTGGCCCTGCTCGAGGGCGGCGACGAGCGCGCCGAGGCCGAGCTGGTCGCCGCAGAGATCGCGGCGCTCTGCCACGCGGGCTGCGCGCCCGGCGAGATCGCCGTCGTCACGCGCGGAGCGTCGAGCGTCGGCCCGCTGGTCGCCGAGCTGTTGCGCGCCTGCGGGATCCCCCACGTGGCTGCGCGTCGCGAGCGCTTCGCCGACACCGCGCTCGGCGGCGGCCTGATCGCGCTGCTGCGCGCCGCCCTGCTGGGCGGCGGGGCCGCCGAGCTGGTCCGCTGGCTGCGCAGCGCCGTCGTCACGCAGACCGCCTTCGTCGATCGCTTCGAGGCGACGCTGATGGCCGGCGGGATCGTCGAGCTTGAGCCGGCGCGCGCGCTGTGGGAGCGCGAGCACTGGCCGCTCGACGCGCTGGAGCGCCTGGCGGCGGCCGGCGAGCGTCCCGGGCCGGCGCTGCTTGATCGCGTCGACGCCGAGCTCGAGGGGCTGTTCTCGGCGCCGTGGCGCCGTGAGGCGGCGCTGATCGACCCCTGGACGGCGACCGTGCTCGCGGCCGGGCGGCGAACGCTCTTGCAGCTGCGCGAACTCGCGCGCGCCGAGGCGGCGCTCGCGCCGAGCCCGGCCGCGATCGTCGCCGCGCTCGAGGACGTCGTGGCTGAGCTTGGCGTCAGCGGCGAGGGCCAGGCCGTGCTGATCTGCGATGCGCTGGCGTTGCGGGCGCGGCGCGTGCGGGCGCTGTTCATCGCCGGCATGCAGGAGGGCGCGTTCCCGGCGCTCGCGCGCGAGCGGCCGTTTCTTTCGAGCGCCGAGCGCACCGAGCTGGCGCAGGCGTCCGGCTTGATGCTCGGGTCCGCGGCGGAGCCCCTCGACGCCGAGCGCTACCTCTTCTACGCGCTGTGCTCGCGGCCGACGCGCTGGCTGCGGGTCAGCTGGCACGACGCGACCGACGACGGCGAGCCGGCGCTGCGATCGCTGTTCGTCGACGACCTCGCGGACTGCTTCAGCGAGGACCTGCTGGGGTCACGCGCGCTGCGCGGCGCCGGGACGCTGCGCTGGGCGAGTGAGCCGGTGGGGGCGCCCGCGCTCGCGCGGCTCGATCCCCTGCTGCGCGGGCCCCGGCGCGCCGGCCCGGTCATCGGCCCGCTGGCGGCGCCCGCGGCGCTCGCGCAGCTGCGCGGGCACGACGCCCATTCCGCCTCCGCGCTCGAGAGCTGGACGGCATGCCCGGTCGGCTGGCTGGTGGATCGGGCGCTGCGCCCGGGCGAGCTTGCCCCGGAGGAGGTCCCGCTCGTGCGCGGTTCGGTCGCGCACGAGGTTCTCGCGGCGGTGTTCGCCGGGCTGGCGCAGCGGCGCGGCAGCGCGCGCCTGGACGCCGCCGCCCTGCCGCTCGCGCTCGAGCTGCTGGACGAAGCGATGGCCGACTCGCAGCGGCCGCTCTCGGCCAACGCCGCGGTCGACCGCGCCGAGCGCTCGCGTCAGCGCAGCGACCTGGCGCGCTACCTGGCCGCCGTCAGTGCGGCACCCGGCACGCTCGAGCCGGTCGCGTTCGAGCTGGGCTTCGGCCTGGACGACGCGGAGCTGCCCGCGGCGTCGCTGGCCGGCGGGGCGCTCGCGCTGTGCGGGCGGATCGACCGGATCGACGTCAACGGCTCGGGCGGCGCCCTGGTCGTCGACTACAAGGCGGCGAGCGGCGTCGAGCCGGCGGCGAAATGGGGCCAGAAGGGCCGTCTGCAGCCGGCGCTCTACATGCTGGCGGTCGAGCAACTGCTTGGGCTGGAGGCGCTCGGCGGGCTCTACCAGCCGACGCGCACCGCCGATCTGCGCCCACGCGGCGCCGTGCGCGAAGGCGTCGATCCGCCGGGGGGACTGGTCGTCACCGATCAACGCAGCGCCGAGGAGCTGCGCGAGCTGATCGAGACGCAGCTTGGGGCGGCGCTTGCTGCGGCGGGCGAAATGGAAGCCGGGGCGCTGGTGCCGCGCCCCTCCACCTGCTCGCGCGACGGGTGCTGCCGCTTCCCGGCGATCTGCCGGGCGCAGGCGCGATGAGCGCCACGCCGGCGTTCACCGCCGAGCAGCGCGACGCGATCGAGCGCCGCCGGGGCCCGCTCGCGCTCGCCGCCAACGCCGGCAGCGGCAAGACGAGCGTGCTGGTCGAGCGCTACGTGCTCGCGGTGACGGCGGACGGGGTGGCGCCCGGGCGGATCCTCGCGATCACCTTCACCGACCGCGCTGCCGGCGAGCTGCGCGAAAGGGTGCGCCGGCGCCTCGTTGACGCGGGCCGGCGCGAGGCGGCGCGCGAGAGCGCCGGCGCTTTCATCTCCACCTTCCACGGCTTCTGCGCGCGGCTCCTGCGCACGCACGCGGTGCTCGCCGGGCTCAGCGGCGACTTCGCCGTGCTCGCCGACACCCAGGCGGAGCGGCTGCGGGCGCAGGCGTTCGACGCCGCCGTGGGCGCCTGGCTCGACCAGCCCGAGGCGCTGGAGCTTGCAGCGCTGTTCAGCGTCGGCGGTCTGCGAGCGGCGGTGGAGTCGGTCTACGACGAGCTGCGCAGCCGCGGCGAGCGCTCGCCCGCGCTGGCTGAGCCG
>JBEKSK010000339.1:0-3025 GCA_049517155.1 Solirubrobacteraceae bacterium | reverse complement strand
AATGGACCTCGACGACACGACCCCCGAGCGCCTCATCGCCGCTGCCGACGACGATGTCCTCAAGCTCGAGTTGATAAGACGGCGCCTCGTCGGACGGGACCGATACGTCTGGCTTTGCGCTCACCGCAACACCGTAGCGATGTCGCGGCCTTCGCGCCGGCCGCGCCTGCTCTGATCCGCCGCGTTGGCGAATGAGCGCGCAGCCAGCGTCTCGCGTGGTGGCGCGTGCGCGTGTCTGGTCCACTTGCCGACCGCCCCGCAGGCGCCGCCGGAGATCGCTTTCGCCCTGGGCGTGCCTGCTCCCGAACTGCTCGCGGAGCGCGACACAGCCCAGCGGCGCGGGTGATCGGCCAGCGAGGTCGTGGCTGGAGCTATGCCTTCGGCTTGAGTCGGAACGCGTCGATCGACTCGATCGCCGGGGTCGCCGTGCCCTCGATGCTCGCGCCGGTGAGGACGGTGTCGCCGTCGACGCCGACTGGGGCGTTGGTTGCGGCCGGCAGCATCGTGTACCAGATCAGCTTGCCGGTCGAGGCGTCGAAACCCCACAGCGTCCCGTTGTAGGTGGTCGTGAACAGGACGTTGTTCGCCAGCGTCACGCCGCCGTAGGGGGACGAGGGCAGCTTGACGTCCCACTCGATCTTGCCGCTGGCCTCGTTGATGGCGACGAGATCGCCGGATCCGTCGATTGCATGGACCGTGATCCCCGCGGCCGCGACGTACCCGAGCAGGTCGTTTGCCGCCGCGAATACCGTCGTCCCATTGGACGCGAGCGCTCCCTCGATGCCGCCCAGCGGACCGGGCATGATCTCCTCGGGCAACGTCAGCTTCGAGGTTTCACCCTTCAACGCGAGCAGGTTGTCGTTGTCATGAAGGTTGTGTTGCCCGACCGACCGCTTCCAGACGAGCTTGCCGGTCTGTGCGTTCAACGCGACGACGATCCCAGCCTTGCCACCGTCAATCACCAGCTGCTGCCCGTGGGCCGTTGCCAGGATCGGCGAGTTCTGCATGTCGCGGTCGTAGAGATCGTGCGGGGTGAGCTGGTAGTACCAGATCAGCTTCCCCGTCTGCGCGTTGAGCTTGACGATCGAGTCCGTGTAGAGGTTCGGCCCGGGCCGGCTCGAACCCCAGGGGTACTTCGCGGTCCCCGGGAACGGGGCCGGATTCGCCGTGCCGATGTAGAGGTTGCCCTGGCCGTCGAAGGTCGGTGGGGCCCAAAGCCCGCCGCCGGAGTTGAGCTTGCTGTGCGCCGAGGACCAGAGGTTCGCCGGTACCATGTCCCACTTCCACCGCGTCGCGCCGCTGGCCGCGTTCAGCGCCCACAGCACGCCGCGACCCCCGCCGGTGTAGCGGACATTCGCTGCCAGGTTGACACCGACCGTCGCGATGTACACGGTGCCGTTGTAGAAGCCGGGGGCCATGTCGATGCCCTCGCCGGCACGACGGGTCAGCTTCTTGATCCACACCTGCTTGCCGTTCGACTGCTCCAGCGCGAACGCCGAGGTCGCCGTCGCACCGAAGACCAACCCGTCGGCAACCGTCACTCCGTCGGGCCCTTCGTTGGGCGAGAGATAGAGCTTGGTCCAGACGATGCTGCCGGTCTTCAAGTCGATCGCCTGGACGTTGGAGTCGAGGTCCTGCGTGTACAGCACGCCGCCAGACACGACCGGGGTCGTCGCGTAGCCGCCGTAGGAGTAGGGGTTCTGTGCTGTGAGCGGATCTCTCCACACGAGGTGCAGCCGCTTGACCGTGGAGACGTTGATCGGGCCGCCGACGTCACGGTCGTTTTGCGGGTCGGCCCCCGGCCAGCGCCAGCTCGCAGCGAGCGTGCTCGAGGCCGCCGGCGCCGTCGAGCTCGCCGCGATGCCGCCGGCGAGCGTGAGCAGGATGGTCGCGCCGAGAGCACCGGCAGCGGCGAGCGACAAAGCGTGACGAGCCTTCACGGCTGCCTCCTCACTTGTGTTTGATGGGTCCGTTGGCGGGCGGGCTCACCGTCGTGGCCGACGGAGAGTCGACGACTGCGCTCGCGATGTAGTCAGTCCAGTCGAGCAGCTGACCGCGTGTGTCGCCGATGTACTTCACAAACCGCGCGGACTCGAGCGCCGGGTCGGCGAGCACCTGCGCCAGCTCAAGCACGGTCCCGTTGGTGGGGTCGATGATCACCTCGTCGCGCACTCCGGCGTCGCCGCCGGCCTGGCTGTAGCCGTCGCCGCCGAGCGGCCCGGCGATCTCGATACCGCGCCCGCCGGAGTTGTCGATCGCCGTGCCGCGCAGCTCGACGCCGGGCACGGCGGCCAGCACCTCGTAGAGCGCGGCACGCAGCGCCGGCGACGATCCGAAGGCGGGCGTCGCGAGGATACGCGCGGCGGTGCTGAAGGTGTACGCCGCGCTGACCGGGACGGTGGGGTCGGATGTGATCTCGCTCAGGCCGGTTTCGTTGGCGTCGATCAGCGCCGTCAGCGCGGCAGGATCGTCCGGTAGCCGCGAGAGATCGTCGGGTGGCGTGAGGACGCCGGGTCCGCCGTACTCGACCTCCTGGCCGGTCGGCGTGTTCGAAGGCGGCGTGATCTGCGGCTCTCCCGCGTCGGCCCAGGCTCGGCTGCCGGCGGGCGTCGCAAATGTCTGCGGCGTGTCGTAGGTCCAGACCTCACGCTCGGAACCGTCAGCTGCCTCCCAGATCTGGATCGTCTGCTGCTGCTCAACGTAGGCTCGTTGATCTGGGCCGCCGTTGCCGAAGGTGTAGTAGCTCCCGGCGAGCGCGTTGACCTCGCTGTAGAGGTACTGACCCGCCCCGAGCTTCAGCGTCGGAGCGTTCTGCGTCGCGCGGGCAGCGCTCTCCAAGGCCGCTGCGGCCGCTGAGCTGGGCGTTACCGCCGGCCCGCCAGGGATAACGAGCCACACCAGTACGGCGGCGAGAGCCGCGAGGAGTGCGCCGCTGACGCCAAGGATGTAGCCGCGGCGCGGATGCTCGCGGGAGATCGCCCGGCGATGGGCCTCACGCGCCGCAGCCGTGGCCACCGCGTCGAAA
>JBEKSK010000338.1:0-3034 GCA_049517155.1 Solirubrobacteraceae bacterium | reverse complement strand
CAACATTCGCCGGCTATGGTCGTAGCCGGGGGCGGTGCTGTCTACTGCGCGGCGTTTGCGCCCGCCTGCTTGGTCACCTGAAATGCCCGGTTGACGAGGTCCACGTCTTCCGGGCGGGCCTTCGCGTGCATATAGCGCTCGGTCGTCGTGATCCGCGAATGCCCGAGGAACGCCTGCACGAAGTGGGCGTCGGCGTGGCGTGCGACAAGGCTGCCCGCGGCATGACGGAGCGCGTGGAAGCGAAGCGGCCGGAGTCCGGCTGCCAGCTGTGCGCGCTTGAAGCGCCGCCGTACCGCCGAGGCGTCCAGGCGCCGGCCGAGGCGCGAGCAGAAGACGTAGTCGTTGCGCTGCGTGTAGTCCTCGCGCGCGAGCAGCCGCTGGAAAGCTTCGGCCGCCGGGTCGGCTAGTGGGAGAAAGCGCGCCTGCCAGCTCTTGGTCGGGCCCTCGACTCCGGCTGAGACGGCGCGCTGGACGACGAGGCGGCGCAGGTCGAGGTCGACGTCTTCCCAGCGCAGCGCGAGCAGCTCGCCGAGGCGCAGTCCGGTGAATGCGGCGATTCGAAACAGTTCGCCGTCCTGCGCGTCCTCGCGCGCCCGCCACTCGATCTCGTCGGCTTCGAGGTCTGGCGGCTGCGGGCCGCGGTGCGCGCCTGACGCCGCGGCGCTCGCCAGCTGCTCAACCTCCTCGGGCTCGTAGAAGTCGAGCACCGTCGGCGGGGGCTCGCGGCGCTTGGTCGTCGCGGTCGCCGGATTCGCCGGCAGACCGAACGTGGCCTCCCGGCGCCCGTAGTTGAAGATCGCCAAGACCGTCTGGCGGTAGCGGTTGACGGTCCGCGGCGAGGCGCCGCTGTCCTGTACCGCGTCGAGCAGCTCCGCTACCTGTCGCGTCGTGATCCGTGCCGCCGCCAGATCGCCGAGCTTCGCCATCACGAAACCCCGGCTCACGCCCTCGCCGCGCCGGTGCGGTCGCCCGGGCTCACCGAGCATGTAGCGATAGTCCTCGAGCGTTGAGGGCTTCGCTCCGAACTCGCGCTCCAGATGCGTAAGCCACGCCGCGGCCAGCTCGCGGAACGTGACGCCTCGCTCCCTGCGTTCGCGCTCGCCGTGCTCGATCTTTCGCTCGTGGGCGTCGTGCTCGGCGACGGCCTGCGCCATCCGCACAACCGCACGCTTCTCGTCGAGGAAGCCCTCGGGCGGCCGCCCACGGCGCGCCCGCCACGCGCCGCTCGCATCGCGCTCGAGCCACGCCGGGCCGAGGCGCCGCTTGACCTGAACGCCCGCGCGTCGCCACTTCGCCTCGAACACAGGCCCGTCGCCGCGCTCGACAACGACCAGCGTTCCGCTCGCCCCAAGCTCCCCAGAATCGGTCACGATCGGAGAGAGTACCACTTGAGTACCACACTTTCACGAGTACCACGTTGAGTACCAACCTACCCTGAATAGCCCGGTTTTACTGGCCTTTTGCCATCGCAAACGCTCCCAAAATGCGTGTACCAGCAGGCAGCCTCCGGCCTGTCACGCCGGAGGTCGCGGGTTCGAGTCCCGTCGCTCCCGTAGGTTGAGGTGCTTGGCATTCCGCCGGTTTCGCGTGGTGAACCGCTCGCCTCGCGCGGCAGTACATCAGGTCGTGAGAGCGACGGCCGCGGGGTCGAGGTTACCCGCAGCGCCAGCGGCTGTCCGTCGGGGGTTAGGCGCGGGATAAGCGGGCGCACCGTCGCCCAGTCGACGCGAGGAGTAACGTGAAACCCGAGGGCATCCCTCGTGACGTCGGCCGCAATGTCGGCAGCACGATCTGACTTCCGCGGACTAGCGAACTTCGCAGCGGAGGATGCAGTGCCCGGATCGTCGAACTCGAAGCTGTTTCTGGTCAGAGCGGCATTACGTCGTCCGCGGCCGCGGCCTGCAACGCCAGGCTCAGGGCTCGAACATCCAGATCCTCGAGCAGCGATCGCGTGCCGGCAGATCGATGTACGGCCCCGCCCGCCCCCACGCCCGGATCGCGGGTGCGTCACGCGCGCCGGCGGATCTTCGAAGACGAGCACTGCGTCTGACCCACGCCTACACCCGGGCACACCCCGGGACAGATCAAAGCCGACGAAGCCGTTATCAACGCCACCAAAGGATAGGAACATGGCAAATGCCGACGCGTCTCTCAATCGCTTGCTCGACGAGGCAGCCATCCGCGATGCGACCACTCGCTTCGCCGATATCCTTATGCGCGCCGACTACGATGCCTTCCGCACGTCGTGGGCCGACGACGCCGAACGGCTGATCGGAGGCACTGAAGGTCAACCCTTCGAGAGGCGCGCCAAGGGCGTCGACGACATCGTGTCTCTCTTCCGCGATCTTTGGCAGGGAAACGACTCCTTCGTTCACTTCGCCGTGCAAGGCGTGATCGAAGTCAACGGTAACGACGCCACAGCCCAGTGCGTGTGCCACGAACAAGCGCGAGGGCCGGAAGGGAGGTACTACAGAACTCACGGCATATGGGCTGATCGCCTACAGCGCTCGACCAACGGCTGGGTTTTCACAAGCCGGACCTACCGCTACTTGTGGCTCGACATGTCCCCGTTTACTGGAGACACGTTCTCGTTCGGTGAGCGCGGAAATGTTCTGTCGGCGGTGTAACGCCGCGACGGAGAAGACACCAGGAGGGAAGCGATAACTAAAGCTAGTCACGCGGGCGTAATCCACGAGCCCACACCGCCGGATGAGGCTGTCCGCTAACTCACGAAAGGAACACCACATGTCAAACGCAGCCAACGCCGCACTCGCGATCCCCTGGAGAGACCTCTGGAACGGCGATCTCACGATCACAGACCAGATCATCGCCGAGGACTTCGTCGCCCATGCCGCACCACTGACGGGATTGGGCGGCTCCGAGATCCGCGGCCGCGAGGCCCTCAATGAGTGGGTCACAGGCATCAACACCATCCTCCCGGACCTGGACTTCGACATCGAGGTCGGGCCGATCACCGACAGCGAGTACATGGTCGTGCGCTGGAAGGCGCACTGGAGTTCCCCCGGTTTCGAGG
>JBEKSK010000337.1:0-3041 GCA_049517155.1 Solirubrobacteraceae bacterium | reverse complement strand
TGCAGCTGTTCAAGACCCACCCGCTCGTGCAAGGCATCCTGGCGGGCGGCGAGCGCGTCAGCTGGGGCGCCAAGGCGCTCCCCGGCGGCGGCTGGTTCTCAATGCCCAAGCTCACGATGCCCGGCGCAGCGATCATCGGCGACGCCGGCGGCATGGTCGACACCGTCTCGCTCAAGGGGGTGCACCACGCGATCAACTCCGGCCGCCTCGCCGCCGACGCGATTTACGCCGCCCTCGCGCATTCGAGCGACAACTTCGACGCCTACGAGCAGACGCTCGAGCAATCCGCCACCGGCCGCGAGCTCTACCGCGTGCGCAACGCCCGCCAGCCATTCCAGAAAGGCTTCATCGCGGGCGCACCGCTGGTCAACCTCGCGATCGCGACCGCCGGCCGCCTACCCGCCGGGCGCCTCGCCTGGCACCGCAACCAGGACAAGCCCATGTTCATCGGGCGCACCGCGCGGCGCTACCCCAAGCCCGACGGCCGCTACACCTTCGACAAGCTCTCGTCCGTCTACATCAGCGGCAACCAGACGCGCGACAACGCACCCAACCACATCCGCGTTCGCCAGCACGTCCCACGCGAACTCGCCGAAACCTGGCGCTCGATGTGCCCCGCCGGCGTCTACGAAATCCCCCCCGACGCGCCGCAACACGGCGACATCGACATCATCGTCAACTACACCAACTGCATCCAATGCGGCGCCATCACCGCCAAGGGCGGCAGACTCACCACCCCGGAAGGCGGCAACGGACCCCACTACCAGAACCTGTGAGCCAGATCCGCCGCGCCGGCGCAACATTGGCGGCGCTACCGTGTTGATGTGGGCGTGATGACTCTGCTTCGCCGTTCTCTCGCGCCGCTGGCTTTAGTCGTGATCGCCTCGCTGGCGCTGATCGCCCCCGGCGTCGTCGCCGCCAAGGGAACGCCGATCGTGGTCGGCGGAACGACGGGGCCGACGGGCGCCACCGGCCCGGCCGGGCCGCCACAGATCCTGACCGCGAGCGTGACGGCCTGCCACAGCGACTCGCTGCAGGCGAACCGCTACGCGATCTTCGCCGCCCAGCTGACATCGGTCGCCGACACCCGGACGATGTCGGTCGAGTTCTCGCTCCAGGAGCGCAGCGCGAGCACCGGGGGCTTCGTCAACGTCACCGCCCCCGGCTTCGGCGTGTGGGTCGCCTCCCAGCCCGGCGTGGGGATCTACACCTACGACCACGAGGTGACCTCGCTACCCGCGCCGGCGGCGTTTCGTGTGCTCGTGCGCGCACGCTGGATCGACCGCCGCCGCCGCGTGATTCGCACTGAGCAGCTGATCTCGCCGGTCTGCCCGCAGCCGCAACTCAGCGCAAATCTCGCGATCGGGACGCTGCGGCGCGCCGCCGGCGCCCACGCCGCGACCGAGGTCTACAGCGTCCAGGTTGTGAACACGGGAGCCGCGCCGGCCGCCGCCTTCCAGGTGTCGCTGACGGTCGGCGGCGTCGCCCTCGCTGACATCTCGGTGCCCGGCCTCGCCGCCGACAGCACGACGGTGGTCGCGTTCGACGGTCCCGCCTGTGCGGCCGGCTCGACGCTCGTCGCCACGGCCCTCCCGGGCGGACCGGACGCCGAGCCGGCGAATCCGGCGCGGGCCCGGACCTTCCCCTGCACGCGCTAGCGCCGGCCGGCCTGCGCCCGCCGGCGCCCGGCCGCTGCGGCCCCGCCGGCCGCCGATCGCGGCCCGCTACACTTCATCTGCGATGAAGACTGAGATCCATCCTGAATATGTGACCGCGGTCGTGCGCTGCACGTGCGGCAACGAGTTCGAGACCCGCTCCACCAAGCCGGAGCTGCGCGTCGAGATCTGCTCCAACTGCCACCCGTTCTACACGGGTCGCCAGAAGCTGATCGACACCGGTGGTCGCGTCGAGCGCTTCCAGCGCCGCGTCGCGCGCAGCCGGCCGCGCACCGCCGCGACCAAGTAGGTCACGCGCGTGGCTGCGCGCGGGCGCGATGCGCCCATAGGTGGACAGGCCGTGCTCGAGGGCGTGATGATGCGCGGCATTCGCACGTGGTCCGTGGCCGTTCGCGTTCCTAGCGCCGAACAGCTCGCCCGCGGCGAGCGCGAGATCCCAGCCGGCGTGATCGCGGTGGAGACCTTCCCGTTCTCCTCGGCGCTGCGCCGCCACCGGGTGCTGAGGCTGCCGCTGCTGCGTGGCGTCGTCGCCCTCGGCGGCTCGATGGCGATCGGCCTGCGGGCCCTGAACATCGCGGCCAACGCCCAGATCAACGGGGCGCCGGCGGAGCAGCGCCACCAGGACGGGGAGGCCGGGGGACGCGGCGACGCGCTCTCGGGCGTGGCCTGGGCGGGTGCGCTGGTCGTCTCGTTTGCCTTCGCGATCGGGCTGTTCTTCGTCGCGCCGGTCGGGCTGGTCAGCCTGATCAAGTCGCAGCTGCACTCATCGACGCTGTTCTGGCTGATCGAAGGCGTCGTGCGGACCGTCATCTTCCTGGGCTACCTGCTGGTGCTCTCGCGGCTGCGTGAGCTGCGTCGCGTGTTCGAATACCACGGCGCCGAGCACAAGGCGATCGCCTGCTATGAGGCCGGTGAGGAGCTGACGCCCGAAAACGCCTCCCGTTTCTCGCGCCTGCACCCGCGCTGCGGCACGAGCTTCCTGCTGGTCGTGATGATCGTCGCCATCTTCGTGTTCGCGCCGATCGGCCTGCCGGCGTGGTACTGGCTGATCGCGACGCGCATCCTCGGCGTGCCCGTGATCGCCGGCCTCTCCTTCGAGATCATCAAGCTCGCCGCCCGCAACCGCGACCACGCCTGGGTGCGGGTCGTCATGGCCCCGGGGCTTGCCCTGCAGCGCCTGACGACGCGTGAGCCCGACCACTCCCAGCTCGCCGTCGCGATCGCCGCCCTGCACGCGGTGCTGGACGTCGAGGCCGGCGATCAGCAGACCGCGGTGGACCTGATCGGCCTGGAGGTGGTCGCGTGATCGACGGCCTCGTGGCACAGGTCGAGGAGCGCTTCGCGGAGCTCGGCGCGCAGATGGTC
>JBEKSK010000336.1:0-3044 GCA_049517155.1 Solirubrobacteraceae bacterium | reverse complement strand
TCGCGACCGCCGAGCCCGCCCTGGATGCAGGCACCGTCGGGCACTCTGCCCGGGGTGATCGCGCTCGAGCTGGTCATCGCGGCGACCGAGCGCGTCGCGGTCTGCGTGACGCGGCTCGGTGCTTACCCCTCCGGGTTCGAGCTGGATCTCGTGACGATGTCCGGGGGGGAGGGGGACGAGCTCGACCCGCTGCTTTTCGGTGGCCGCCGCGGGCCCAGACCGGGGCGCACGCCAGACGGCGGGATCCCGGCCGAGATGCTGAGGTTCGGTGTGGAGTTCGCCGACGGCAGGAAGGCAACCAATACCGCGGGGCGCCCCCTTGGACTCGACGCCGAGCCGAGTGGGCCGGTGTTGATCGGTGGTGGCGGCGGTGGCGGCGGCGGCAACTGGCGCCAGAGCGTATGGATCTGGCCGCTCCCGCCGCCGGGCCCGCTGACGTTCGTCTGCGAGTGGCCGGCGGCCGGCGTGGCGCTCACTCGCCACGAGATCGACGCGCAACTCGTGCTCGACGCGGCGAGTCGCTCGCAGGAGATCTTCGGCGACCGCGGACGCCGCGGCGGCTCAGTCCGGGTTCACTCCTACGGCCTCGCGTCGCAGGCCAGGCCTGGGTCAGGCGAGCGGTAGGTCAGGCGGCAGCGGAACCTCTTGCGGCGGGGCGCCGGGCCCGCCGTCCTCCCACGCCGGCCAGGCCAGGGCGTCGCGCCCGGCATGATCGCCAGCAGCGCCGAGTGCGAGCAGCACGACTGGCTCGGCGCCGGAGTTGACGAGCTGGCGGCGCGCCGCCGGTCCGACCCGCGCCAGCTGGTCGGCGCCAAGGCGGTGCTCGACACCCTCGACCAGCAACGTCAGTTCTCCCTCCAGGACGAGGTAGACCTCCTCCTGGCGCTCGTGCGCATGGATCCGCCCACGCTGGCCGGGCTGGAGCACCATCAGGTTGATTCCGAACGAGCTGACGCCGAGCGGAGTGCGCAACGACTGGAAGCGCTCGGCGGCGGCACGGTCGAGCGCTGCGAAGGCGATGTCGCCGTCGGTCATTGCACGTCAGCATAGAAGGCAGGCGCACCGGCGGGCGCGGGCCGGGCCTTACGGCAACGGATGCGCGGCGAAGAACGCCCACATGACGTTGTCGGCGCTGATCGCGTCAGATTGTGCTCCGAGCAGCCTCGTCAGCGACGCCGGCAGTGTCGGGCCGCCGGGCCATTCGTGTCCTTCGCCGCTGATGGTGTACAGCTCGACCACAGCGCCCCCGCGACAGTGGCCGTAGGCGGTGAGCGTGACCCCCGGGTCGGGCTTGGAGGTCGCTGCCGACGTCGAGCACCCGTCCTGCGCCGCCCAGTACCGCGCGGCCTGGGGAACCGAGTAGGTCCAGTACGCCTCGCCGTGGCCGCCGTAGGGATCGACCGGGTCCGCCGTCCCGTGGAAGGCGATGATCGGGACCGGTCGTCCGGTCGGACACGGCGTCGCGCGTCGAAGGCCGCTGACCGCGGCCACCGCGGCGAACACGCCCGAGGAATCGCAGGCGAGCTGGCTAGCGGTCCGGGCCCCACCCGAGAAGCCGGTCGCGTACACGCGCGATGGGTCGATGCAGTAGCGCTGCTCGAGGACGCCGACGAGCTGGGTGAGGAAGCTGACGTCGTCAGCCGCGTGGGCGGGGACCGGGGCGCCCCCGACGAGCGGGACGCCGGGGACGTTCCAGTCGAAGCCGCTGCCCTCGGGAATCAGGCCCTGCGGGTAGGCGACGATGAAGTCATGGTTGTCGGCGGTCGCATCCATGCCGGTGAACAGCTCCTGATCCTGAGCGGTGGTGCCGCTGCCGTGCATGTTGAGGACAAGCGGGACCTTGCTCGAGCCCTTGTACGCGCTCGGGACGTGCACGATCACGATCCGGCTATGACCGCCGATCGTCAGGTCGAGCGAGCTCGACCCGGCTCCGGCCGTGCCGCAACCGGAGCGGGCGGCATGAACGCCGCCGGCGGCGGTCGATGCGCTCGCCAGCTCGGAGCCGGTCGAGCCGGCGTATGCCGAAAGGAGCAGCGCGGTTGCCACCGCGGCGAGCGCCAAGGCGTGGGACGTCGCGCAACGGATCCTGGGTCTGCGAAACCGGCGTTGGGACGGCGCACCCATGTTCGGCTCCCTCTCGCGTCATCTGAAGCGGCGACCCCTTGGCATTTCTACCAGACTGCGCGGCGCCCGTGTGTGTCGCGCCTCGCAGCGACCGCTGCGCGCTCGTGTCCTGCATGAGCGCGGCGGGGCATAACCACACCGGCGGCTAGCGACCCGCCGAAGGTTCCGGTCGCGATCGAGAGCACAGCAGCGTCCATTTCATCGTCGCGGCGCGCCAGCCAATGCTCGCCGTCACCCAGCCGCCAGCCCTCGGTCCTCCTACTTGAAGAAATGGGTCGTCGGGCGGTCCTGGCGCACGCCGTCGACGGTGATGTCGACCTTCTCGTTGTAGAAGGCGATCAGCCCGGCGATCGGTGAGAGCTGCCGAGTCGGGAAGTCGTAGGACCAGGCGAGATCCGCGTGGCGCTCGTCACCGATCATGATCGACCAGTAGCCGCTGGTGGTTCCCTTGTAGGGGCAGGCCGTGACGGTGTCGCTGGGCACGAGATGCTCGAAGCTAACCTCGGTGCGGTTGAGGTAGTAGCGAGTCGGCAACCCTGTCTCGAAGACGAGCACCGGGGATGCGGACTCCGCGAGCAGCACGCCCTCCAGCTCAACGCGGACGTGTCGGGTCGAGCGCAGCGGATCGACCCGCGTATAGGGGTTGCGAGGATGTACGAAGACCTGCTCGTCCTCCTCGAACCAGGCATCGACTGCGTCCCACGCGAAGCGTGCCATCCCGGCAAGCCCATCGATCGAGTCCTCGGTGTAGATCGAAACGGCGGCCGGTCGGTCGATCTGCCCCACACGCAGGCCGTGGCGGTTTGCGCGGCCCCGGCTCAGACGCTGCGGGTGTCCTTCGTCGACGAGGAAGCGTGCGTCTATGTCCGCAGCCGGGACGTAGTACTGCGGATAGTTCGGCCACTCCCACAGATAGATCG